>CAMQXE010000110.1 GCA_947038745.1 uncultured Propionibacteriaceae bacterium
TCTCGACGATCCACTCATCGGTGCCATCTTTAACTCGGCCGCCGATAGTGCCAAACTCACGCCCCATATCCCAGGTTGCCCTAGTGACTTTGCGTAGCAGCCGCTCAATTTCGTCAGGGCGAGCGTCGGTGGTGAAGTCAAGATCGTTGCCGAGACGTCCCATGAGGCAGTCGCGAACACTTCCGCCCACGAGAATCAACCGGTATCCAGCATCGGTGAATACCTGGGCGATTTTTCCCGCGACAGGAGTGATACGTAGCAGCATGGCAACGGCGTTCGTCTGGGCTTGCGTCAGGGTAGGCACTAACTAAGCCTATCTAACTGTGGCTGAATCGGCCTTTGCTGCGCAGTTAGAGCCGGTTTGCTCGCTACGATGGATCGGTGATGAACGCCGACTTTAAGGTTCTCGCGTGACAGCGACGGCTCCGACCACGCGTCCCGAGGGATTGCTACGCAATACCATGATCATGGGGCTTGGTTCTTTGGCCTCTCGCGGTCTTGGCGTTGTCCGCATGATCGTTCTAGGTATCGTCGTCGCGGCAGGTAGCCGCCCAGGCGAAATTGTGGCGATGGCGACACAGATCCCTACGATCATTTACTTCTTGATTGCTGGGTCGGTGCTGAATAACGTCTTCATGCCACAGATCGTGCGAGCGATGAAGAACGATGACGATGGCGGCGAGGCCTATATCAATCGGATGGTGACGCTCTTCCTCACGGTGTTGGGCATAGCGACATTGCTCTGCACTGTCTTTGCGCCACAGGTTTTGCGGCTCCAGATGGCCTCGTCCTGGCGCACCCCAGAGATGGCTTCCTGGTATCGCGTACTTCTGCTCATGGTTTATCTATCAATGGTGCAAATCTTCTGTTACGGCGCGTATTACATCTTTGGGCAGGTTCTCAACGCCAAAGGTATTTTCGGGCCGATGATGTGGGCACCGGTGGTTAATAACCTGGTCTCTATCGCAGTCTTTGTTGGCTACTTGGTGATCTGGGGATCGCAACCTGCCACAGCGCCATTCTCGACGGTGCAAGCGGTTTTCCTTTCGGTTGGAATGACGGTTGCGGTCGCCATGCAGGCAGTCATCATGGTGCCCTATCTGCGCAAAGCCGAGATTAAACTGCGCCCACGCTTTGATTGGAAAGGAACCGGGCTAGGTAGCACGATAGAGGCCTTTAAGTGGGTGTTGCTGGCGGCATTGATTAGCCAGATCGTGACCTTCATGCAGACCAAACTTGCCTCGGTTGCGGTTGGCAAGGATGCGCTGGCTGCTGGGCAGGCGGTCTACAACTACGCCTACACCATTTGGATGGTGCCCCACGGCCTGATTACGGTGTCCCTTGCTACAGCATTAATGCCCGATCTAACCCGGATGGCGCTCGCGGGCGATATGAAAGCCGTAGCTCGGGAGACAACATCGACGTTACGTCTGACGCTGACCTGCATGATCCCAATTACCGCAGCTTTGACATTCTTAGCGATGCCAGTCTGCCGTTTGCTTTTTGGCTGGGGTGCGAACCAGACGTCATGGCGGTTCATCGCCTGGACCTTGATCGCCTTCGCTTTGGCCTACCCGATTTATACCTTCTTCTACATCATTAACCGGGCGTTCTATGCGATGGAGGATACGAAGACAGCATTCAAAGTAGCAGTGGTCACCGACGTTGTGTTACTGATGGTAGCGGTAAGTGGCGTTGTGCTCATCGGTAAGTCTGCCTGGGTTGCGCCAACTTTGGCTTTAGCGCTTCTACTAGGCACTATACCTGGCTCTATTTACGGTTGGCGGTTGCTGAATCGCCGACTGCACACGTCATTAGCTGAGGTTTTCCGTTTGAGCGTGCGGTTAAGTCTTGCAGCGCTTCCTGCGGGTTTTGCGGGCCACTATTCCTGCTCAGTGTTGGAATCAGCTATGCCTGGTCCGATAGGAACCCTCCTGGGTTTGGTAGTGGCTGGTTTTGTCGGGCTTGGAGTATTTTTTGCTATCTCGCGGGTGCTCCATATTGAAGACGTCGCTGAACTTGTTGGTTTGGTGAAGAATCGCCTCCACCGAAATCGTCAGAGCGTAGTACAAAGCGGCGAGAACCCGGCCGTAGTCGATGTTGAGCCAGAGACGTTGGTTGAAGAACCTGCACTCGCTGGCTTGGTTGAGCCAAGGGCATTGATCGAGACAGCCCCAGAGGTTCTTCCAGAAGACACAGTTGCAGTCTCCCAGGTTGTTCCAGGTGATATTTTAAGCGAGCGCTACCGGCTAGATTTGTTAATGGCTCGTCGTAACGGAACGCTCACGTGGCGAGCTTTCGACACGATTCTGCAACGCGACGTTCTGATCCATATTTTGTCCCCTGGCGCAGAACGCTCTTTTGAGATTCTGGCCGCTGCCCGGCAAGCCTCTGCAGCAACAGATTCACGGTTCTTGCGGGTTCTGGATGCGGTACATTCTGACTCCTCAACTCTGGGTAGCTACGTCATCTGTGAGTTCACGCAGGGATTGACTCTGGAGCGGCTACTCCAGGGAGGTCCGCTCACTGCATTGGAAGTTGGTTGGTTAGGGCGAGAGCTAGCAGAAGCTCTCATCGGCGTTCATGCGAGTGGTCTTTATCATGAGCGATTAAACCCAGACACGATCCTCATTTCGAGCAATGGCAACGTAAAGATCGTTGGATTCCTTATGGAAAAGGTGATCCATCCGTTGCCAGGTGATGACGTTTTTTCCGAAGTTGAGCAAGAAGCTCGAGATTTAGATGCCGTAGGCAAATTGCTTTATGCCAGTTTGATTACTGCGTGGCCGGGCGGGCCGGGGTACAGCATGCCTGCTGCTCCGACTGATGCTTACGGATATCTCACTCCGCGGCAGGTGAAGGCGGGTATTTCCCCGGCTCTTGACCTAATCGTTGATCAGCTCCTGTCGTGTCCGCCACGCAGTAAGCAAGCTCCGATCCGGACAGCTAGTGAGCTTTTCGCTGTGCTCAGCAAAGTGATTGGGACAGCGGATGCTGCTCCTGATCTAGAGCGCAGGATTCGACGTAGTACACATGTGAATGGTTTAGCAGTATCTGCCGCAACGGTACCGACAGCTTCTTCAGTGCAAACAGCAATGAGCGCAACTTCAGCTAATGGGTTTGATGATTCTGAAACAACGGTCGTCATCCCGGTTCCTGAGCTGTCAGCAGAGAATATGGTGGACCGCCCTGTGCCATTCACTCCAGTTCCGCCGCCAGCTTCACGAGCAGCAGCAAAGCCACTTCCACAAGCGCATCCTGCTGCGGCGCCGCGACGTCGTTTGGGCCCGTTGGTCCTCATCACGACGGTTGCAGTGGCATTAGCTGCTGGACTGACGCTGACTTTGGTAAAGCTAGCCGGAACGCCACGTACCAGGGCAACCACTTCAGCCACGCCTAGTCTTGTGGAGCATAAGCGGATTATTGCAGGAGCAAAGGACTTTGATCCTCTCGGAAGTAAGAACGAGGTTCCTCAAGAAGTACCTAATGCAATTGATGGCGATCCAGGCACGATCTGGCATACCGAAACCTATGCTCCAGCAGTTTGGAATAAGAAGCATGCTGTCGGTTTGTATGTCGATCTGGGTGCGGTGGATAAGGTGAATCAGGTCCAACTAACTCTGTTAGGAAAACCATCTAGCGTGCAGATTCTTGTACCAAAAGATAGTACCTCTACCGAAGCACCAGCGACGCTTGATGGTTGGACCAAAGTTAGTGAGCAAACGGGTATTGAGGGAACGGCCACGCTGACCTTTGAGAGCACGCCAGCCCGCTACGTTCTGGTCTGGTTCACTGATCTTCCTACTCTCAGTGATGGAAATCTCGAAGGCGGTATTGCTGAGATCGTCATTCAGGGGCCGTAAGGAGGCGGCTAATTCGTGAGAGAATGGGCAACGTGTCTGACGAGCTAACTGATGCCGAGCTCCTGGCCGCCCATGTGCGGGGGGATCAGGAGGCATTCACTGTTCTGGTCCAGCGGCACCGTGACCGGCTGTGGGCTATCGCTCTACGCACGATGCGTAACCCCGAAGATGCTGCCGATGCACTACAAGATGCGCTGATTTCAGCATTTCGTCGGGCTGGCTCCTTTCGTGGCGATGCCGCTGTTTCGACGTGGCTGCATCGGATCGTGATCAACGCCTGTTTGGATCGGATCCGTCGGGCGAAGTCGCGTCCAGCGGACACCTTGCCTGATGACCCTGATCGTTCGTTAGGGCTTATTGGAGGTCATGATCCTGCTGCTGAGGTTGAGGCAGCTGAGCAGTCGCACATCATTGCTGCAGCACTCAATACGCTTAACGCTGATCAAAGGGTGGCGCTGGTCTTAGTTGATATGCAGGGCTACTCTGTTGAGCAAGCCGCGCAGATAGTGGGCTGCGCGCCGGGTACGATCAAATCGCGGTGCGCTCGGGGCCGCGCAAAGTTAGCTGTCATCCTCTTGCCAAAGGACGTCGTATGAGTATTACTCGTTTGAACGATTATGACTGGCAACGCCGAATTGTGATGGCGCTAGTGCCACTGATTCTCATCACCATCTTTGCTGTGTTTGTACGCACGAGTGTGGTTTGGACCGTCTTATTCTTTATCGCAATCTTTGTTGCGTTGTATGCGGTGATTCTGTTCTTGCGAACCCGTGCGCAGCTTACCGTTGCCGATGACAAACGACTTCTTATTCGACGCTACTTCCGTACGGTTACAGTCGCTCCAGATACCGTCGTCGGGGTGAAGCATGTATTTAATGGTCGCTCCCCGGATTTCGTGATTAAAAGACGGAGTGGCTTGGGTGTTTATGTACCAACGTCACGGATTATGTCGGGGCACTCCACGCTCTTTGCCTGGCTAAATGCAATTGACGGTGTGAGCTATGACGCTGGTTCGGAGAAGATTCTTTCCCGGCTAGAGATGGAAGGGCTGATTGATGGAACCAAATAAGTCCAGCGAACGTCCTACTGACATGGCTCCCGAAACCTCAATGACCGATACCGATGATCGCGCGGTCGCTGTGCTCCTGTCACAAGCTGCTGTTCCGGCTATGCCCCTTGACGTGTGGACACGTATTTCTGCTGCTCTTGCTATCGAATCAGCTAACCGCCATGTTAGTGAAAGTTTTGAGTTGCCACAGTACGCCGTGGAAAAGCAGGCTGAGATCGCCAGCCATGAAAAGCTGGCCAACTAGTAGTGGCTATAGCTTGCTGATTACGGCATAAG
>CAMQXE010000111.1 GCA_947038745.1 uncultured Propionibacteriaceae bacterium
GAATACAAAATAAATCGGCAGCCTCTCACCGCCTGAACTGATCTCTAGCAGAGCTCCAATTACGAGCCCGGCTACCGCCTCACGTCCGTCGGTATAGTGAACGGTCGTTGGAGTCACATACAGCTTATCTAGGTCCGTCATAGCTGGGAGCAATGCTTCTGGAATGGTTGTTCGCTCTACGCCACTGGATTGAACTCTGGCAATACGAAGCGGTACAACCACCGAGTATTCTCCAGATATTCCTGCGCGGGCAACAGCATCGCTAGCGATCTGATGTAGACGCTCATCAACCCTGTCACGCGAGGCAGTAGTATCCGCAAGAGAAGTTCGTGCGGTCTCTAAAGCCGTCTGAGCGATAGCTACTGAGGACTCTTTCTTAGCATTAATAACCCCTGCTGTTGCTTGTCGTTGCAGCAAGAGCCCCCCAAGGAGCAATACCACCATCGAGGTAATCAAGGTTGAGGTAACTACCCGTAGTGGCAGCGAACTCCACCAGACTCGTTCAAACTGGCGGCGCAGACCAGCCAAGAATGACATCTCAGCCCTGTACCGTGCCGGCCTTATATCCCACGCCACGAACCGTCATGACGATTTCAGGGCGTTCTGGATCGATTTCGACCTTTGCCCGCAACCGCTGGACGTGGACATTGACTAGCCGAGTATCTGCGGCATGGCGATAGCCCCACACCTCTTCGAGAAGCTTCTCTCGTGTAAAAACCTGCTTAGGTTTACGAGCAAGCGCAAGAAGAAGGTCAAACTCCAGTGGAGTTAAGGACAGCGTTTCATCGCCACGCTTCACGATATGGCTCGATACCGAGATCTCAATATCACCAATTCGCAGGAGATCTAGATCCGATTCACTGCCAAGTCGACGTAGCCGCGTACGGATACGAGCTACCAACTCTTTAGATTTAAAAGGCTTCGCAACGTAATCGTCTGCGCCTGCTTCTAGCCCAATGATGACATCAGAAGTGTCTGACTTTGCCGTCAGCATGATGATTGGAACACCTGACTCGGCTCGGATCTCGCGGCAAACGTCTATACCGTCTCGCCCTGGCAACATTAGATCAAGTAGTACTAGATCCGGGCGCATAGCCCGGAACGCTGTCATTGCGTGATCGCCACGACCTACCCATCCAGGTTCAAACCCTTCTTGACGCAACACGATCTGTAGCATCTCGGCGAGGGCCGGGTCATCATCGACGACCAGTACCTTGGGCACTGCAAGCGACGTATTCTCTGCCATAGCAATCTCCTTTGAAGCAGAGTCTACCCTGCATCATGAGTGACCTTTTACTGCTCTAGGACTAGTTCAGTTCGGGGTGAGAAGTCCAGGTAGAGAAGAATGAGGTTTCTCCGGTGATACGACGTAGCACTGACCGCCATAAGTTCTCAGGATCTTGACAGAACACGTCAGCAGGCTGAGCAGGTTGGATGTACCACTCACCACGTTTAATCTCATCACAAAGTTGCCCTGGACCCCAGCCCACAAAACCCGTGTAGAAGCGCATCTGATCGTAGCCATTGATCTGATTTTGCGGTTGATCCACCAGCACTAGACCAATGTCTGCGAATATCGGACGGAATCCTTCCGGCACGATCATTCCGGGCGCCAACGAAGCTAAGCAGACGGCGCTGTCAGAACCTACGGGCCCGCCATGGAATAGTCCACCTGGAGTTCTGATGTAGGGAGCCCAATCAGGAAGCACAGCTTCAAGATCCAGAGCAGAGCACCGATTGAGTATCACCCCTGCAGCGCCATCACCATCTTTATCAAGCAGTAGTACAACAGCACCATCAAATGCTGAGTCTTTACTGGCTACAGCAGAGATAAGCAGGTCTCCGGGAAGCGGCTCACAAGCAAGCTCCGCACGAACTGATCTAAAATCCCTAGCCATGACACCATCGTGACACTCGTTCACCCGCTACGAAGCAATTCTATGAAACAGGCCCGGAAGTGGAAAAGATGTGAAAGTCTAGGTGCTTTTTATCGTATCCATCTCATGCATTGAGTGGGTACATCAGTCGTATTCGCTATCGTGATTACCCTTGCTATCGCGATACAGACCCATCGGCTATCGTTCGGTAACTTGATATTTATGAAAGGGCGCAAGACAGGTGACACAGAGCGAGCGATTCTCCCGCCTTCGTCTCTTACTCGGCGACGACGGTCTCGCCCGACTTCACGACGCAACGGTCATGGTGATCGGGCTTGGCGGCGTAGGTTCTAGTTGCGCGATGGCTTTGGCTAGAGGTGGTCTCGGATCGCTGATATTGCTAGATCGTGACGTCGTCGAGGAAAGCAATATCAACCGTCAGACAGTGGCACGTTTATCTACAGTCGGAAGGCCCAAGACAGACGTGATGCGCGAAATGGTGGCTGACATCAACCCCGACTGCGCGATTTCGGCTCATCAGGTATTTCTCACTACTGAAAACCTCTCGTCGGTTCTTAGCTCTCACCCACGTCCTGATTACGTCATTGATTGCATTGATACAGTGTCACAGAAACTTGCTCTGGTTCAGTGGTGTGCCGAACACCAAATCCCCTTACTGTCGTCGATGGGCGCCGCAAACAAACTAGACCCTTGTCATCTTGCTTTTGCCGATATTCACGATACGCGGCAATGTTCCCTCTCCCGAGTAATACGCAAAGAGTGTCGAACTCGCGGCATCACACGGCTAGAAGTGCTGTATTCGACCGAACCGCCACTTCAGCTTCAAACTGGCACTGACAGATCGAAGAGCCAGACCTTAGGCTCGATGAGCTACATGCCACCCATCATGGGGCAAATGCTGGCCGGGCTTGCCATTCGACGCCTTGCCGGGCTTGACCCCATGGCTCCCCCACCGCAACTAATACCTTCTACGCAACGAGGGTGATGTCTTTGATCCTCGACACTCATTACCATCTCGATTTCCTCGATACTGGACTCCATACCGAGATTCTTGCTCAGCTAGCTGAAGCAGATATTCGTATCGTTGCACAAACACTCACACCGTCGTCGTTTATGGAGCTGCGATCAGCTTTGCTGAAAGCCTCGCTCTCTCTTGATGCTATTCCCCTTATTTCATTGGGATTTCATCCTTGGCATATTCCGTCAGATGAACAACTTGACGACGAAATTGCGCTCTTTGCCCAGGCGCTGGCATACACAAGATTCATCGGGGAGATTGGGCTTGATTTCAGCCCGCGTCGCCTTACCTATGTCGAGGAGTCCGTACAGCGCAGAGTTTTTCGAACAATCCTGCATGAGATTTGCCATGCCGCCAAAGAGATGCCATCAGATACGCCTTATGTGCTGTCGATCCATGCAGTTCAGTCAGCATCGGCGGCGCTAGAGATCCTTGCAGATCTTCGCGTGCAGGAGAGCAATGCTGTACCGGTCTTCCATCGGTTCTCTGGAACCAGCGACGAGCTCACCGAGCTGATACGAATCGGGGGCTATATCTCTGTTCATCCGCAAATGCTTTCCAGCAAGCGTGGCCGTGCTTATGTGAAGCAAGTACCAGCAGAACGGCTACTACTGGAAAGCGATCTTCCGGCTGACCGGCTTTCCTCTCCATCTGGCGCAGAGATGGAAGAAACTGTGCACCAGCATTCACATGAACTCACCGACTGCCTTGGACAGACCCTCACGAAAATCTCGCAACTCCGGGGCATAGATATGAAGAGCGCCATCGCCACAACACAGTCGATGCTCTACGAAATGAAGTGACTTTTCTCTAGCTACATACGACATGATCAATACAGCTTTCATTACACGCACATAAGCAGAATCACGGTACGAGCGCGTTAGCTATATGTCGGCATGATGGCCATTCGTGACGTCTTGTCGCCTGCCGGGCTAAGAACAATCGGATCGTGTGAACCGCGATAATGGACAACCAATTCAGTAGTTTCAAACAGCTCAAAGGAGCTTCGTAGAAACCCGGTATTCACCGTAATAGGTTCTTGGTTTTCGTGAAGCGTTGTGATCCGATCCTCCAGCGCTACATCGTGCAGGTGCAACATAAAATTTGCTGATGCCGATTGGAGAAAATCATCCGACAGGCTTGCTAAATGTGGCATCTTCATCGGTCCGATAGCGATCTTGGGGTGTTGCACAAAATTTGCTGTTGCCGATTGGAGAATGTCTAGCTCTTCCTATCTACAACGCACGGTGCTGACCTTTACCATGTGTTGGCGGTCGCTTCAGTACGCAGCCTTATGGTCCCCACAATGGTTCACCGCAACGGTTATTCTCAATATCGCCTTAGCTATCGCACCTGCTATCCAAGTTCTAGCGGTTGGATGGATGACATCAGCTATGGCTTCGCATTCCCCTGATCTTGCCGTGGCTACGCTCGCTGCTGCTATGAGCATCGGCATCCCCTATCTACTGGCAAGCTTCCTCGACGATGTTTCACAAACCCAACGATCCATGCAGCAAACCCGCTTCACGTGTAACCTACGATCCGCTATTGCTCAGCTCCAGCCATCCCAGCTTGCTACTTCGGAGATGTCATCACGTATTCAAACCGCATTGCCATCGTCGGCCCAAACGGAGCTGGGAAGACAACTCTCGTCAAGGCTTTACTCGGAATCGTTCCTACCTGTCACGGCACCATTACCATCGACGATACCGATCTTTGGCAAGCTCTAGATAGCGCCCAGGCTGGAGAGTTTGTTCGTGCTCTGCCTCAAGGATTAGATACCAAGTTAGGCGAGCAGTGGGGCGGAACTGGAATCAGCACAGGACAATGGCAACGGCTTTCGCTGGCACGAATCTATTTACGAAATGCGGAAGTTTGGTTGCTGGATGAGCCAACCTCAGCTGTTGACGCCGAATCAGAATCAGCGATCTTTCAGCAGCTGCACTGCCATAAAAATGGTCATATCACTATCGTTATTACCCATCGCGTTTCCACGCTACGACATGTCGATCGCATCTATGTCATGGACAGTGGAAGGATTGCGCAGTCGGGAACATTTGCCGAACTGCGCACTATGCCAGGCCGTTTTCGTACACTCTTTACCGAAGAAATAGGCACCGATCATGGTGCTACCTCATAGAAGTGATGAGCAAAGTAAGCTGTCTAGCTCCCAACGTGGAACAAGACAGCTTAACTTTGCTAAACGTGTAGTGATTATGCGGAGAGTGGAACGCACACCTCCGTGATCAACTCTTCCAGTGAAACCTCGCTAAC
>CAMQXE010000112.1 GCA_947038745.1 uncultured Propionibacteriaceae bacterium
CACACGCACGAGTTAGAACTCGTGCGTGTGCGCGCAAATCGTGCGTTAGCGAGTGCAGTTGCTTGTTACATGTCGTAGTACATGTCGAACTCGTAAGGATGGGGGCGCTGACGGATAGCGTCAATGTCCTCACGCTTGACGTCGATCCAGGTCTCGATGAGGTCTTGGGTGAAGACGTCGCCTGCCAACAAGAACTCATGGTCGGCAGCAAGCGCGTCAAGGGCTTCATCTAGTGAGGCTGGTACCTGCGCGACCTGTGCATGTTCCTCGGGCGGAAGCTCATAGAGATCCTTGTCGATCGGTGCAGGCGGCTCAATCCGGTTCTGAATACCGTCTAGGCCAGCAAGCAAGATCGCGGCAAATGCTAGATACGGATTAGCCGACGGATCGGGGCAGCGGAACTCGACTCGTTTAGCTTTGGGATTGTTCCCTGTGAGCGGAATCCGAATACACGCAGAACGGTTGCGTGCGGAGTACACCAGATTGACCGGTGCCTCAAACCCTGGAACAAGACGATGGAATGAGTTGGTTGAGGGATTGGTGAAGGCCAACAGCGCTGGAGCATGCTTGAGGATGCCCCCGATGTAGTAACGCGCCATATCCGAAAGACCACCGTAGCCCTGCTCATCGAAGAATAGCGGCTTGCCGTCCTTCCACAAGGAAGAATGGACATGCATGCCCGAACCGTTATCGCCAAAAATTGGCTTTGGCATGAAGGTCGCGGTCTTACCGGCAGCCCATGCTGTGTTCTTGATGACGTACTTAAACTTCATCACATCATCGCCAGCAGCGAGCAAAGTATTGAAGCGGTAATTGATCTCTGACTGGCCCCCAGTGCCAACCTCGCTGTGAGAACGTTCCAAAGTTAGCCCCACGCCCTCAAGATTGCGGCACATCTGATCACGTAACTCAATGAAATGGTCTACCGGGGCCACAGGGAAATAGCCACCCTTGTACTTGACCTTATAGCCACGGTTTCCGCCATCTTCGACGCGCCCAGTGTTCCACGCCCCAGCCTCAGAATCGATGTGGACATAGGATTCGTGGGCTTGAGTATCAAAGCGAATATCGTCGAAAATGTAGAACTCGGCTTCGGGAGCAAAGAAGGCAGTATCAGCAATGCCGGTAGCAGCTAGATAGGCCTCAGCCTTGCGGGCGATATTCCGAGGGTCGCGTGAGTACGGCTCACTGGTGATTGGATCAACGATGAAGAACGTAACCACAAGAGTCTTCGTCACCCGGAAGGGATCAATAAAAGCACTCGTGACGTCGGGTAACAGCGACATATCCGACTCATGAATCTTCTGGAAGCCACGGATAGAGGAACCGTCGAAGGACAGACCATCGGTGAAGATCGACTCATCCCAGGTGGAGGCGCGCATCGAGAAGTGCTGATTAACACCGATCAAATCGCAGAAACGAATATCAACAGTCTCAATCTGCTCATCTTTGAGATAGTTGAGTAGCTCAGCAGAGGAAGTAAACATGGCAACCTTTCGTTACTACTACCGTAGCTAACTCATGTTTCTTCACTATGTCGATTATGTTTCAGCTCTGTTACGAATGACTATTCGACGGCTTCGGCTAGCGAAAGCCAGTCCAACTCCCGTTCATCTTTCTCGCTCTGTAGCGCATCAAGTTTGCGCTGCAAATCCATGAGCTTGTCATAATCGGCGGCGGCTGTAGCCATCTGCTGATGAATCGTGGACATCTTGGCATCGAGCTTACTTAACTGCTGTTCTATCCGCGCAAGATCCTTTTTCGCTTGGCGAGCAGCAGCACTCGCTGAGGCCGACTCAGGCTTCGGCACACGCTCGGTGCTGGTACTTGCACTACGCTGAGCTTCACGCTGTTCCAGGTATTCGTCGACGCCTCGGGGGAGCATCCGCACCGTGCCGTCACCGAGCATGCCATAGATCACATCGCAGGCCCGCTCCAAGAAATAGCGGTCATGGGAGACCACGATAAGCGTGCCCGGCCAGCCGTCGAGATAGTCCTCAATGACGGTAAGCGTGTCGATATCAAGATCGTTAGTAGGTTCGTCAAGTACCAAGACATTAGGTTCCGACAAGATCAGGCGAAGAAATTGCAATCGGCGACGTTCTCCGCCAGAAAGCTCACCGATCCGCGTCACGAGCTTATCGCCAGTGAAACCAAAGTCAGTGAGCAAAGTTGAGGCTGACACCTCCTTGCCAGTGGCAAGGGTAGTTTCGCGCTTGAGCTTTTCCACTGACTCCAGCACAGTATCTCCGCTGGGAAGTTCCTCGATAAGCTGGCTGAGAACCTGAAGACGTAGCGTTTTTCCGTGCTTAACTTTGCCGGTTTGTGGAGGCAGAACCCCGGTCAGAAGACGCAGCAAAGTGGTCTTTCCTGACCCGTTAGCGCCGATAATGCCAATCCGGTCGCCAGGGCCGACAGACCAGGTGAGCTGATTGATCAGTGTGCGGCCAGGGATAGCGACGCTGGTATTGATCAGATCAATAACATCCTTGCCAATCCGCGCCGCAGCAAAGCGCTGCAATTCCAAGGAATCGCGGGGTTCTGGAACATCGGCGATGAGTTCATTAGCGGCATCAATACGGAACTTTGGCTTCGACGTCCGCGCGGGAGCCCCGCGACGTAGCCAGGCTAATTCTTTGCGAGCCAGGTTGAGACGTCGCTGTTCAGTCGCAGCAGCCATTCGCTGCCGCTCGACTCGGGCCAGAATATAGGCCGCATAACCGCCGTCAAAAGCATCTACTGTGGCATCGTGGACTTCCCACATGCGGGTACAGATCGCATCCAAGAACCAACGGTCGTGGGAGACCACAAGCATAGCCGTACCCCGACGCTGTAGCTCATTGAGGTGACGAGCGAGCCACGTAACAGCCTCAACATCAAGATGGTTGGTTGGTTCGTCGAGTACGAGCAGATCATGGCCGCCAAACATCAATGCGACCAGCGCAATTCGACGACGTTCACCGCCAGACAAACCCGCGACATCGGCATCAAGATCAATACCCGCAAGCAAATCTGTAACGATTCCACGCTTCATCGGATCAGAGGCCCAAACATGGTCTGGGGCACCATCTAGAACAATGTCGCGGGTTGTTGAGGTGGGGGAGAAATCATCAATCTGGTGGAGATAACCAATGGATACAGCACCGTTGCGAGTGACTCGTCCAGCATCTGGAATGAGTGCCCCGGTCAGGATTCGTAACAGTGTGGTTTTGCCATCGCCGTTACGTCCAGCCACACCAATGACGTCACCCGCAGAAAGTCCGAGGGTGACGTCATCAAGAAGAATCCTTGTGCCGTACGCGTGCGAGACGTGCTCGACGTTAAGGAGATTTTGGGCCACGGATCAGCGGCCCCGCATTGCTGAGCGTGAACCCGTGCGAGTAGGCATCGGCCCCTTCGGCATCGGTACCCGCTGACGCACGCTATCGAGAGCTTTCAGACGCTTATTAGCCTCTTCAATCTGGACAGGGGTCAGTGTCTTGGGCAGCTTGTTGATGTGCTTTGCCACCTGATCCAGAGGAATCTGGCCTGCGCCCTTGCCGATGCTGAGGATCTGCGGTTTGACGTTGTAGAGCGCGGCTTCGTGACGCTTAGCCTCAGTCGCCAGCAGCGACTTCAACCGGCCTGGTTCGCCTTCGCCGATGAGAATAAGCCCGGCAGGCCCCAATGCACGGTGAACCATGTCCTGGCTCTTGGTGAAAGCAATTCCAGCTTCGGTGTGCCATTTCTTTGCGTCAAGCATGCGCAGCGCAAGCTCACCAGAGCCAGCTTGGCCGTCATAGCGCTTGAAACTAGCGGCCTTCGCACGGCTCATCAAGATACGGCTACCGATAACCACGGCAAGCATGATGCCAAGCGTGGCCAAGACGATGAGCCAAAGCCAGTGCATCTTCACTGTGATCATGAGCACGATGCCCAGCGCGATCAGGCCAAGGATCGGGCCAAGCGTGCTAGCCCAGAGTAGTGGCTTTGCGCCAGGATCAGCAGCAACTGTCGCTTTGTAGGTTTCCTTGATCTGGCGCCACTGATTCCAGTCGGCCGGATTATCCGAGTTACGCTTGCGCTCTTTCTCGGCCTTGAGCTGCGCTTTCTGCTTAGCTGCTAGCTCTTTTGCTGCCTGGGACTTAGGCACTGGCTGCTCCTTGATTCTCACGGGTCTGCATAGCCTGGCGGTAGAGACGCCCGGCGCGGTAAGACGAACGAACAAGTGGGCCAGACATTACCCCAGAGAAACCGATCTCTAGAGCTTCGGCGCCAAAAGCGTCGAACTCTTCGGGGGTTACCCAACGGTCAATGGGGTGGAGGAACTTGTCCGGGCGCAGGTACTGCGTGATGGTGATCAGCTCACACCCTGCGCTATGAAGATCGTGCAATGCCTTGCTTACTTCGTCGTTAGTCTCACCCATACCCAAGATGAGGTTGGATTTCGTGACCAGACCGGCAGCGCGCGATTGGGAAATGACGTCGAGGGAACGGTCGTAGTTAAAGCCTGGACGGATGCGCTTAAAGATACGCGGGACTGTTTCTAAGTTATGGCCAAAGACCTCGGGCTTGGTCTCAAAGATCTGGTTGAGTAACTCGGGCTTGCCATCAAAATCTGGAGCGAGCATTTCGACGCCGACACCAGGATTAACTTGATGAATCTGACGGATCGTTTCAGCGTAGAGCCAGGCTCCGCCGTCGGGGAGATCGTCGCGGCATACACCGGTGACCGTGGCATAGCGCAGGCCCATGTCGCGTACTGATGCGGCAACACGTAGCGGCTCGGCAGGATCGTAACCGGTGGGGCGCTTCGACTCGATCTGGCAGAAATCGCAGCGCCGAGTACAAGAATCTCCGCCGATGAGGAATGTTGCCTCGCGGTCTTGCCAGCACTCAAACTTGTTGGGGCAGGCCGCTTCTTCGCATACGGTATGCAACCCCTTGTTGCGCACGATGGAGTGGATATCTTGATAATCGGGCCCGAACTTGGCGCGGATCTTGATCCATTCGGGCTTGCGCTCGATGGGAGTTTCCGAGTTCTTTGCCTCGACACGTAGCAGTCGACGGCCATCCGGTTGAACAGTCACTAGGACAGTCTACCCGCCAGATCGGCTCTGTTCACCACGCAGTGGTTCGTTGCACCCCTTAACGCACGACTTACGCGCTAACCCCCGAGTTCTAACTCGTGCGTGTGCGCGTA
>CAMQXE010000113.1 GCA_947038745.1 uncultured Propionibacteriaceae bacterium
CGGGGTATCGACGGCAATGCCCATATTGACGACGTCATGGTAGGTCACGGTGTTGTCAGGATTGATGGTTGCATTGAACTGCGGCATTGCCTGGAGCTGTTCGATAGCTGCCTTAGTGATGAATGGCAGGTAAGACAAGCCGACGCCGTTCTTGGCCTTGAAATCTCCCTTGACCTGAGAACGGATCCGGGTGATCTTGGTCAGATCGACCTCGACCGTGGCGGTGAGCTGAGCTGCGGTGTGGAGCGATTCGACCATGCGGGAGGCAATGGTCTGACGCAGACGCGACATTTTCTCGGTCTTGCCCACAATGGCCGGAGCAGCCGGAGCAGCCGGAGCGGAAACAGGAGCCGGAGCAGCCGGTACTGCTGGTGTAGCGGCAACGGGAGCAGGGGTAGCCACAACGGGGGGAGCAACAGGTGCGGGTGCGGCAACGGGAGCAACAGGTGTAGTGACCGGTGCAATCGTCGTAGCTTCACCCTTTCCGGCTGCGGCCAGCACATCTTGCTTGCGAATACGTCCGCCAACTCCAGTACCGACGAGCGTCGTAAGATCAATGCCATTCTCCGTGGCCAGCTTACGGACTAGGGGGGTGACGTAGAGGTCATCCTCAGCGCCAGCTTCAGCCCGACGTGCGACAACCGGCTCGGCCGGAGTAGCAGTGGTCTCTCCACCGCGCTTAGGCTCTTCGGTCTTGTCAGCTGCCGCAACTGTGCTCGCAACAGGCGCAGCAGAATTGCCGACGATGGCGAGGACAGCGCCGACTGGCGCAACAGAATCCTCGGCAAAGCGGATCTCTAGCAGCGTGCCAGCGACAGGAGAAGCAACCTCGGTATCTACCTTGTCGGTCGAAACCTCAACGATAGGTTCGTCGGCTTCGATCGTCTCGCCGACCTCTTTGAGCCAGCGCGAAACGGTGCCCTGGGTTACCGACTCGCCCAAAGCTGGCAACACGATTTCGGTACCAGTAGTAGCGGTAGCTACCTGAGCAGCAGGCGCAGCCGGGGCAGCAACAGGTGCTGGAGACGCGATAGGGGCTACTGGAGCAGCGACAACCGGAGCTGGAGCAGATGCGTTTGCCTCGGATGGATCGCCAATGACGCACAGCACCGAACCAACGGGGGCACTGCTTTCTTCGGCGAAGCAGATTTCGAGAATGACGCCAGCAACGGGGGCAGGAACTTCGGTATCGACCTTGTCCGTCGAAACCTCGACGATCGCTTCATCGGCCTCGACAGTATCGCCGACCTCTTTGAGCCACCGAGAAACGGTGCCCTGGGTTACGCTTTCGCCAAGCGCCGGTAACGTGACATTAGTCGACATAGTGCTCCTTATTTCGCACGTGTGAGATGAGTCACTATTAAGATTAGTCACTTTCAGGCCGGCATGCGCGCTGTTCGTGACTATTTGGAATGGAATGTGGGACAGCCCGCAGATCAAAATGATCTACGGGCTGTCGGATAAGCACGTTTTAGCTATGCGCATGCAGCGGTTTGCCAGACAAGGCAAGCAGCGCTTCACCAATCGCCTCGTTCTGTGACGGATGCGCGTGAATGAACGGTGCAGCATCAGCAGGAGTGGCTTCCCAACCGACGAGCAACATCAGTTCACCGACCTGCTCAGAAGCGCGAGCGCCCACCATCGTTGCACCGACAATCGGGCCATCCTTCATCCGAACGAGCTTGACAAAACCCGCCGTCTTGAGGATTTGAGACTTACCGTTACCGCCAAGGTCGTAGGTGATGGTTTCGACTTCGCCAGACTCTTTTGCCTTCTCCTCAGTAATGCCAACTGAGGCAATCTCGGGATCACAGTAGGTCGCTCGCGGGATCTCCACGTCCTTGATCAGGCGCGGGGCCTGGTCGAACTTGCCAAGCTTATGTGCAATATCTTCAGCGACGAAGATACCGTGGGCAAAGCCACGATGAGCTAGCTGTAGCCCAGCGACGATATCGCCAACGGCGTAGGTATTGGGGGTAGAGGCAACTAGTCGCTCATCGACCACGACGCAGCCGCGCTCAATAGCGACGCCGGCCTCTTCGTAGCCCATGCCAGCAGTATTTGGGCCGCGCCCAACAGCGACGAGCAGAACCTCTGCTTCGAGTACCTTGTCGCCTTCAACGGTGACCTTAACGCCGGTTTCAGTCTTTTCAACCGACTTCATCGGGGTCCCGGTGAGGGCCTTGATCTTGCGCTTACGGAAGGCACGCTCCAGCGCCTTGGAGGCTTCTGGCTCCTCATTTGGAACGAGGCGGGGGAGCGCTTCAACGACAGTCACGTCGATGCCGAAGCTAGCCCAAGCTGAGGCAAACTCAACACCGATAACGCCGCCACCAAGGATGATCGCGGAGGCTGGCATACGGTCGAGACGCAGTGCATGCTCGGAGGTCAAGATATGCGTGCCATCAACGTCTAGACCGATGGTCTTGGATACCGAACCCGAAGCCAGCACAGTGTAGGTGCCTTCGATGAGTTCGTCGCCAACCTTGACAGCCATGCCCTTGTCGCCCTTGACTAAGGTGCCTTCGCCGGTGATGACGGTGACGCCACGACCAGAAACTAGACCCTGAAGCCCCTTATAGAGCCGCGAGATCACTGAGTCGGCGTAGTCACGGACCTTGGACATGTCAACAGATTCCAGCGTGGCATTGACGCCGAACTGGGCCGATTCGCGAGCTAGGTCAGCAACTTCAGCAGCATGGAGGTATGCCTTGGTCGGGATGCAGCCGCGGTGCAGACAGGTACCACCGACCTTGTCTTTTTCGATAAGGGCAACATTGAGGCCGAGCTGAGCCGCGCGTAGCGCACAGGCATAGCCGCCCGAGCCCGCACCAAGAATCACGAGGTCGTAAGAAGTCATGAAGCTAAGTGTGACAGCACCAGTTTGTGTTTATCTATGGGGGCTAGCTTATTTTTCTAGATCTGCGGATTTGTACGTAGCAAAGGCCAGCCCAAAAATGCTATTTCGCCTTGTAAACCAAGATTGGCCCGACAAGATGATCTTGTCGGGCCAATCGGGATATAGCGTGAAATTAAGCCTGCAACGACTCCGCAAGCGCAATGAGCGTGCGAACACCATGGCCAGTGCCGCCAGTGGGGACATGTCCAAATGGGGCTTCGGTATTGAACGCAGGACCAGCGATATCGAGGTGTGCCCATGGGGTCTGCTCATCGACAAACTCATGCAGGAAGGCTGCTGCAGTCATGGCGCCACCCATGCGGCCACCACCGGACTTGATATCAGCGATCTTGGAGTCAAGCTCGGCCTTTAGCTCATCGAAGAGCATTGGTAGCTGCCAGAAGTTCTCACCAGCCATCTCTGCCGAGTCCAGGATTGATTCAGCAGCCTCTTCGTCGTTGGACATAAGGCCAGCAATCTTGTTACCCAATGCCACGATGCATGCACCAGTCAGTGTGGCAACGTCAATCACCATGTCGGGCTTATCCTCGTTGGCGCGAGCCAAGCAGTCAGCCATGACCAGACGGCCCTCGGCGTCACAATTGACGTTCTCGACGGTCTTGCCGCCGTACATAGTCAAGACGTCAGAAGGACGGTAAGACGACCCGGACGGCATGTTTTCACACATCGCTGCGTACGTGGTGATCTTGATCTTTAGACCGAGCTGCGCGATAGCGCGGGTTGCGGTGAGAACCGTAGCAGCGCCACCCATGTCGCACTTCATCGTGTACATGCCATCAGCAGGCTTGATGTTGAGGCCGCCCGAATCGAAGGTGATGCCCTTGCCTACAAGAACAAGGTGGAACTTCGCGCCGGCTGGAGCATAGCTATAGCGAACCACGCGAGGAGCATGAACTGAACCAGCGCCGACCTGAGTTACGCCACCCCAGCCTTCTTTAACCAAGCGCTTCTCATCAAAGATCTCAACCTTGATGGTGGTGTCAGAGACAACCTCCTTGGCAGCGTTAGCGAAAGTCTCAGGGTAAAGCTCATTGGCTGGCTGATTGATCCAGTCGCGGCACAGATAGACGTTTTCGGCGCTAATGGCGGCAACGTCAAGTGCGGTCTTGGCGTCCTTGCTCTTGTTCTGCGAGAGAATAACGATCTTCTTGTACTTCGCTGGCTGAGGAGTCTTGGTGATCTTGAGCGGCACGTAGGCGCCTAGGAGTGCACCTTCGGCGCAGCCCTGAACCATCTCAGGGTCGTCGCATTCGAGATCCACTGCCACAACAACAGGTGCATCCCCAGCAGCAGCACGAACACCGGCGGCAGCCGCACGACGGACCAATTCAGGATCAGGTTCTCCTATACCCATGCCGACTACGACGATCTTCATGCCCTTGACCGGTGGGAGGATCGCAATCTTGCCGGGGTTAGTTGAGGCACCCAAAGCTAGAGCCAAGGTGAGGACGTCGCTGCCGAAGGTCTCGGTAACGGCCTGGTTGAGGGTATCGGTTAGGCCAACTAGTGCGGGCTTGTCTTCGTCATCAGCCAAGCCAATGACGAGGACATCGACCTTAGCCGGCATCGTCGCCGCTAGCGAGATCTGCGGGATCGCAACAGTCACGGGTGTGCTCCTTATCGAGGATTTAGATAGTTCACCTCCTAATCTAGTCGCGCTCCCTTGCTTGTGAATAGGGGGCCTGAGATAAGTTGTGTACGGGTAGTTTGTTCGCCCTCACGACACCAGGAGTAAATGATGGAACTGAAGAAGTCCCCTCTGCACGCGCGCCATGAGGCGCTCGGGGCCAAGTTCGCCGAGTTTGGTGGCTATGAAATGCCGCTTGAGTACGCCGGTGGCGGCGTCCGCACTGAGCACACTGCTGTGCGTGAGAATGTCGGTATCTTCGACGTTTCGCACCTCGGTAAGGCATTGATCAAGGGAGAGGGCGCTAAGGATTTCTTGAACCGCTGCCTTTCTAATGATCTTGCCAAAATCGGTGCAGGGCAGGCGCAATACACACTGTGCTGCAACGAAGCTGGCGGCGTCATCGATGATCTGATCCAGTATTTGAAGGCCGACGATGAGGTATTCCTCATTCCGAATGCTGCCAACAGCGCAAAGGTCATTGCTGCACTTGAAGCTGCACCGCATGATGGTATTGAGATCACCAATCAGCATGACGATTTTGCAGTTCTCGCAGTCCAAGGCC
>CAMQXE010000114.1 GCA_947038745.1 uncultured Propionibacteriaceae bacterium
GGGCCAGATACCAGGTGGTGACGGCGCAGAAAGCGAATAGCGCTTCAGAGTAAGGGGCGAAGAGAAAGATGGCATACGGGCCGATGAACCACAAGGCGGCAAGCTGAGTCAGATCGGTATCGGTAATTAACGGTGCGGCGCGTAAAAGCATGACTCCAGCAGCCCAACACGCAAGCCAGGTCACCAAAGTTGCGCAACAAACGATCAAGGTGCGGGAAGGCTCTTGCCCGGGTAGCAGCCAGGCAACGCCTCTCGCTAGGCCTGGGAATCCAGGGAAGAAAGCGACGTCGAAATAGTCCTCACCAGCGCTGAGCGGACGATAGCCCTGATGCGCAATCCGAATGAAATGCCCTGAGTCGTAGCGGTCTAAGATCGTCAGAGGCCAGAAACTGCCAGCTAAATCGGCATGCCACAGCACTCGTCGCGTAGCAATGAGTAGACCGGTATATGCAAGCCAGAGGATACGGGAGATGACAAACCACTGTGTTGCTAGGCGCAGCGGTATTCGCCAAGAACGAGTTGGGGTCACTGAGCCATTGTTGCAGTTCTTTGCCAGATATCCGTGGAAGAATCGGTAACGTGAATGCTCAACATGCGCTGGTATGGCGCGACGGCGCTGTTCTGGCTAAAGATTTCACCCTTGACGTCTTGGATCAGTACCTGGCTGATCCAGAAAATCTCGTCTGGTTTGATCTATGCGATCCAAAACCTGCGACGTTGGCAAAACTCGCTGAGGAACTACAGCTTGATCAGAATGCCGTTGAAAACGTCATAACCCCTGGTGAGCGCCCCAAAGCTACGCGCTATGCCTCCCATATCTTCGTCACGATGTATGCCACTGAGCATGTCACTCCAGCAGAAGGGGCGGCTGACTCAGTGCAGTCTCGGATCGAAAAGACTCGGGTGTCTGCCTTTGTGCTGCCGCATGGCTTAATCACGGTTCGCGCAGATCCGAACTTCGATATGGCTCCAGTAGTGGCGCAGTGGTTAGCTGAGCCGGATCTACTCAATACCGGTTCGGCGGCGTTGCTCCACGGTTTGCTTGACGCGGTAGTGGATGGGCATTTTGTCACGATCCAAGAGATGGATGACGCTCTGGAGGCAGTTGAAGACCAGCTTTTTGATGAGCAACTTGCACCCCGGCAGCTCCAGCAGACGGTCTATCGTATCCGCAAAGAATTAGTAGATATGCGTCGCGTGGTGCTGCCTATGCGGGAGGTAGTCAATACGGTTTTGCGGCACCGTTTTGAGTTCACTTCCACCCCGGCGTTGGTCAGCTCCTATGAAGATCTCAACGACCATGTCTTGCGTGCATCGGAGTGGACTGAATCCCTTCGCGACTTAGTCTCATCGATCTTTGAAGCTAACTTGTCCTTACAAGACGCCAGACTCAATAACGTCATGAAAAAGCTAGCGTCATGGGCGGCAATTATCGCTTTGCCAACGCTGGTTACTGGCTGGTTTGGGCAAAATGTGCCGTACCCAGGGTTCTCGGCAGTCTGGGGCTTCTGGCTTTCAGCGCTGCTGTGTGTTGGTGGTGCAGGCTTCCTCTACGTCGTATTTAAGCGGCTTGACTGGCTCTAGCGTTACGGGCATCGCTGGACGGATACTGAGCATGTCGATATTTGCGGTGGGGCTGAGATCGACAGCGAGCTTTACAGTAGCTGCCACATCAGTAGGGTTGAGATGGTCGTCGGCATGGTAATTGCAGCCTCGGTCTTGCCACATCCGTCGTTGCATGTCAGTATCGACCCGCCCTGGGTGGATTGAGGTAACTCGAACGAGCCCGCGCTCTTCTTCCCGTAGCGCATCGGTAAAGGCCTTGAGCGCATGCTTGCTCGCGGCATACAGTCCATCTCCAGTGCCTGCGGCAAAACCCGCACCAGAGTTCAAGGTGATGACCTGCCCCTGAGCGGCGCGTAGCAGAGGCAAACACAGGCGAGTGAGTTCTGCTACAGCAATCACATTGACGTCGAAGATCTCACGCCAATCACTGTGGGTAGAGTTCTCGACCCGAGCAAATGTCGCGATACCGGCGTTGTGGATGAGAACGTCGAGTCGGTCAAGTTGAGCGACCTTAGTCGATAGCAGAGCGCTATCGCGCAGATCAGCGATGAAGGGGATCGAGTCCTCATAGAGTGAGCAGGCCGCAGCAACCCGGTCAGGCTGAGTTCCGCCAAGTACGAGCTGGTGAGTGGGGGACAGAGCCTGGGCAATAGCAGCACCGATACCTCGGGTAGCTCCGGTGATGAGCGCGACAGGGCGAGTCATCGTCGTGGCTCTTGCGTGCTATGCCACAGTTGGGTCCAGCTCAGGCCAAGATCGGCACACATGGTGCGAATTAGCGGCAAAGAGATCCCTACAACATTGTGATAGTCACCCTCAATATGAGTAACGAAAGCGCCGCCAAGGCCATCGACGGTGAAAGCTCCAGCAACTCGAAGTGGTTCACCAGTTGCGACATAGGCGTCGATTTCGGCATCGGTAAGGTCAGCAAAATGGACAGTGGTGGACGCTAATCGGGTAGTACTTGTGACCTCACTACCGCGGATACGGGCAAGGTAGTGCCCGGTATGGAGCACTCCTTCACCGCCACGCATTAACTGCCAGCGAGCGCGAGCGTCGGCAGCATCGACAGGTTTGCCGTAGGGCTGGCCTTCGACATCAAGCATAGAATCGCAGGCAATCACGACGGTGTCGAGCTGGGGTGGGAGATCACGCAGTACAGATGCTGCTTTTAGCTCAGCAAGTTTGCAGACTAGATCTGCGGTGGTTGGTGCGGTCAGCGAGCCCTCATCGGCGCCAGAGACAATGGTCTCTGGCTGTAGCCCCGCCTGAATAAGCGTATTTAGTCGGGCTGGAGAAGCAGAAGCAAGGATTACGTGTGGCACATGTTGAGACTAGCCCAAGCACATGCGTCAGCCAATGGGCTATGGGGAACTTCACAGTCTTTGATTAGTGAAAACAGTGGCCTGGCTCCACTCGGAGCCAGGCCACTGGATAAGTAGAATTACTTGCCGGTGAGGATGTCCTTGAGCGTGCCCAAGATGCCGCCGGAGGACTGCTCAACCTGGAGATCAGACTGATCTGGGAACTGCATCTGCGGGGTGCCATCGCCAGCAGACTGAGTCTGTGGGAAGGCCTGCGTTGCAGCGCCGCCGCCGAGGATGCCACCAAGCAAATCAGACAAAATTGTTCCTCCCGACTGCTGAGTCTGCTGCTTCTGTCCGCCGCCAAGGACGCCGTTAAGGAGCGGGCCGAGGATATTGCTGAACTGGCCCTGACCGATCTGCTTTGCCAAGTAACCCATGACGATCGGGGCGAGGTAAGGCAGGAGCTTCTTCAGCAACGGTGAGGCAAGACCAGCTACCGGAGCAATAGCCTGCTCGGCCTGCTGCGTCGAGCCGAACATGTGGGCAAGCATCTTTTCGCCATCGCTTGGATCAACCGAATCAATGGTCAGATCGTCATTTTCGTGGTCAGCAAGTGCAGTTGCGAGAGCCTTAGCGCCCTTGATATCAGTTGCATTGTGCGTAAGTTTTTCCAACAGAACCGGGACGATATTGGCCACGGACTCCTGGATCTGTTCTGGGCTAGCGCCGATCTGGGCAGCGATCTGCTTGATCGGGAGGTCAGTCAGAATCTGGTCGAGAGCAGACATGGATGAGTGTTCCTTTCAGGGCCGCACTGAATCGCGAACCGCATACTCACCACAGTAAGGCCACAGGTGTCAGATTGGCGGGTATTTTGGCTAACTTTTAGCAAGCGCAGCAAGGAGCACACGATGATAAGCAAACTCGCTAGCCTTAAGCCATGCCACGATGTGAACCTGTTAGCGCTGATCGTCTCCAACCACTCATTGGCCGATTATGGCGCGACATTCACTGTATCGAGGAAACTGGGTCGACGAATGCTGATGTCATGGCACAAGCACATGCTGGAGCGGCAAGCGGGCTAGTTCTCATCGCTGAGCATCAAACTGCAGGGCGGGGTCGGTTCTCGCGGCAGTGGGAAGATGCTGCTGGATCATCAATCGCCTTTTCAGTGCTGGTACGTCCACCAGCAGCTCAGCTAACTCAACTGGGGTGGTTGCCGCTATTAGCCGGGCTTGCAGTGCGAAAAGGAATAACGTCAGTAACCGGTGTTGATTTGGGGCTGAAATGGCCTAATGACATTTTGGTGACGAGCGGTCCGCGTCCAGGCAAGCTAGTCGGGATTCTCGCGGAACTCGCTGCCCGTCCAGAAGGGCCAGCCTGCGTCATTGGTGCAGGAATTAACGTTGCAATGAGTGAGGCTGAGCTGCCCGTAGCAACGGCAACATCTTTGTCGCTGTCCAACGCTAAGTGTCTGGATAAGACAGCAATCATGGCAGCAGTTTTACGCTCCTGGGAGGATTACTACCTACGTTGGGTAGCAGGTGAAGACTTGCTTGCTGACTATCGCGCTCACTGCATCTCATTAGGGCAGCGAGTCCGCGTTCAGCTCGATGAGCAGAGTAACCGAGGAGAGGTCGCCGAGGGAATCGCGACAGGTATTACCCCAGCCGGTGAGTTGATCGTGATGCTGGACTCAGGTGAGAGAGCCATTCTGGCGGCAGGAGACGTCGTCCATTTACGTTAGTCATGCGGATCGACGGAGTCCTTGTCTTGCGATCTTTGCGCTTCCCCTAATGTTATGGGGGTGAGCATCCAACCCACGATCGGCATCATCGGCGGTGGGCAGCTTGCCCAGATGATGGTGCAAGAAGCGATAGCGCTAGGGCTGCCGAGAATGATGACGTCAGTGCAGCGAAAGTAACTCCCCGCTATGTAGTGGGGGATTACACCGACCGCGACACAGTGCTGGCATTTGCGAGGGATTGTGCCGCAATCACCTTTGACCATGAGCAGGTGCCACCGGAACTGCTCCGCGAGATCGAAGCTCTTGGTGTCACGGTGCATCCAAGCCCAGAAGCATTGATCTATGCCCAAGACAAAGCGCAGATGCGGCAGCGTCTTAGCGAAATGAAGATCCCCGCACCGCAATGGCGTTGCTGTGCCACTCCTGAAGAATTAGCCGCTTTCGGGCATGAATTGGGATTCCCGATCATCGC
>CAMQXE010000115.1 GCA_947038745.1 uncultured Propionibacteriaceae bacterium
TCGCGGTGCAGAGCAAGGTATTTCACCATTTGATTGTGCTAAACGTGCTTGGAGACAAGCAATTTTAGGTGTGCTTGATGTGCTAGTGGCTCGACATGGTTGAGTTCGCAGAGATCCGCCCCAGACTGGCCGCATTGGGTCATAGCCCATCAGCGGCTGATATCGCCCAAGCAATGCGTGATGAGGGGCTAGTAGTTTCGGATCAGTCAGTGCTGGCTGCTGTGGCTACGCTCCGCCAGGAGGCTGAGGGCGTTGGAGCACTAGCCCCGCTATTGGCGCTGCCCGGCGTAACTGACGTGCTCGTTAATGGCCCTGACTCCGTCTACTTTGATCGAGGGCACGGGCTAGAGCGTAGTGAGATCAGCTTTGCTTCGGACGCGCAGGTGCGTCAGTTAGCTGCTCGGCTAGCCGCAGGTGTTGGCCGCCGCTTAGACGATGCCTGCCCCTACGTAGATGCGCGGCTTGTCGATGGCACACGGTTACATGCGGTGCTATCTCCTGTTGCTGAGCCAGGGACGTCAATCTCTTTGCGCATCCCTGCCCGGCGACATCTCAGTTTGGATGATTGGGTGCGGCTCGGGTCTATGCCAGGGCCAATCGCTGCTGTGCTGCAACGGATTATTGACCGCAAGCTCGCCTTTTTGATCTCTGGCGGTACCGGTACAGGTAAAACAACGTTGCTAGGTACGTTGCTGGCGAGAGTTCCAGAGCAGGAGCGATTGCTGGTTGTTGAAGATTCCAGAGAACTTAATCCCCATCATCCTCATGTGGTTTGGTTGGAAGGGCGTCCAGCAAACGCAGAGGGGAGCGGAGCAATAACTCTCTCCACTCTGGTGAAGCAAGCATTACGAATGCGACCAGATCGGGTGGTTGTTGGCGAGGTTCGAGGAGCCGAAGTCGTTGATCTGCTGGCAGCGCTCAATACCGGGCATGAAGGTGGTTGTGGCACGGTACATGCGAACTCTGCCCATGATGTCCCGTCGCGCTTGGAAGCACTCGCAGCGCTAGCCGGGTTGGGGCGTGAGGCTTTACATGCGCAGTTAGCGTCAGCTTTGTCGGTGGTGATTCATATTCGACGGGGAGCTGATGGGGTACGGCGAGTAGAACAGATCCATACCTTGATTCGAAATGAAAATGGATATGTGGAGGCGATTCCAGCGCTGACCTGGGAAGCTGGACAGATCATCGTGGGGCCGGGAGCACAGCGGCTAGATGAGGTTGTGGGATGAGCCTGTTTGGGGCAGCGCTTGCTGCATTTGCCGTATGGCTATGGTGCCCAAACGCTTCAGCTAACCGACTATATTGCGCTAAACCAGAGCTGAGGCGACGTGGGCAACGATCGCTGATTCCTGCTTGCTGCGTTGGTGTGGCTGTGGGGATGTCTTGGTTGGTATGGGGAAGGGCTGGCGCGGTTGTGGGGATTGCGTTAAGCGCTGTGTCCTTGACGATTTGGATCATCTCACGCAGGAGGGTAGCAAGTAAAAAGGCTCGTGACCGGCATATTCAGTTTGCTCAAGCAGCTCTTGCGCTCGCGGGAGAAGTCGATGTCGGAAAAGTACCTCGTGAAGCGCTTGCAATCGTGGCACAGGACTACCCGTTACTAGCGGAGCCGCTTGCAGCCGCTCAGTTGGGTGGCAACGTCGCCGACTCATTACGTCAGCTTGCGCTGATACCGGGTACAGAAGGAGCCAGTGAACTAGCTGCGGCTTGGCAGCTAGGGGAACAGGTTGGAGCGCCGTTGGCAATGAGTTTTAGGCAAGTTGCGACGTCCTTGACGCAACAGCGTGCGCTCTCTCGTGTGGTGACGGGAGAGCTTGCTGGCCCTCGTGCCACTGGACGGCTCCTTGCGGGACTACCGCTGGCTGGCTTGGGGTTGGGTTATGGTTTGGGTGGTGATCCGCTACGTTTCCTCCTGACGAACCTCATTGGTAATGCGCTCCTGCTCGCAGGTGTGGCCTTGACCTGTGTGGGGTTGTTGTGGAGCGAACGTTTAGCTGACAAGGCAGGTGCCTGATGTGGGCTGGGGTTGCTGCAGGTTGTGCAGCGCTCACCCTCTGGTGGCTTGTTCCGGAGCACGTACTTCATCGACTCAATGGCCCTCAGCCGCTCCCACAATGGCTTCACATTGTGCAGGGCAAGCCGGGGGCTATGCCATTGCGTCGGAGGGCCTGGTTTGGGGCGGGTGTGGGGTTTGTCGCCGTGCTTTTGTTGGGTTTGAAAGCGTTACCGGTAGGAGTGGGGCTTGCATTAATGGCAGCGGTAGGTCTGGGATATCTGGAACCAGCATCGCTGCGTCGTGAGCGCGAGCAGTTACTGCGGGGCTTGCCGCAGGCTTTGGACTTACTCGGTGCTTGTCTGGAGGCAGGGTTGCCGTTGCGGGCGGCTGTTACTGAGGTTACTGCTGTGCTTGATGGGCCGGTAGCGCAGGAACTAGTTGCGGTGAAACAGCGTATCGATGTTGGAGCGAGCGATGTGGAAGCGTGGCGAGGGTCATCCCAGCGCCCAGTCGTTGGTCCGGTCATGCGTGATCTTGCTCGATCGGTTAGCTCTGGAACGGCGCTACTCGATATTTTGCGGCGTCATGCGGAAGAGGCTCGCCGTGAGATCGCGGCTCAGGCGCAGCAGCGGGCGCGCACGGTAGGAATCACGACGGTGTACCCGCTTATGATCTGTTTCTTGCCAGCATTCATGTTGGTGGGAGTAGTACCTATCATCGCGTCGAGCTTGATTGGCATGTTCTCATGAGCATGTTTATCCACACGTAGATGAGTTTCATGCGCTATCCCCACATTAAGTTTTTCTCTGCAGATTTTGCACCGCTTCAACGCATAGTTCTGGTGACCTCAACCGAGGTTCATCTGGGAACTCCTGAAGGGAAAATACATCATGAAAGCTCTTGTGAAGCGTACGCGGAATCAGCGGGGCATGGCGACGGCAGAATATGCGGCTGGAACTCTCGCAGCAGTCTCGTTCGCTGGTGTCCTATTCAAGGTCATTACAGACCCATCAATCTTGCAACTGCTCTTGGATCTGGTCAAGCGGGTGCTCAGCATCATTTTCAAGTGGGGTATTTAGTTCTGATGGGGCCAGCCAGCGATGGCTGGCCCCTCATTCCATGTGAGGAGAGATGATGCGTCGTAATCAGGCGGGAATGGTGACCGCTGAGCTGGCATTGAGTTTGATGATTGTGGCCGTTGTTGCCATGGGGATGGTGTGGGGGATAGCTGCTGGAGTTCAGCAAATCGCACTTGGCGATGCGGCAGCTCAGATCGCAAGGGCACAGGCACGAGGAGATAGTGAAGGTGCCCGAGTAATTGCTGAGCGTATTTCTCCAGCGACGGTCCACATCGACCGAAATGAAACAATGATCGTGGTCGATGTACAAGGACGATCCTCATCGTTGGGGCTAGTGCCAGCGTTAGAACTTCATGCTCAGGCACAGGCTTATGCCGAGCCGGGGCTGCCATGACAATTCGTGATGAGCGTGGCTCAGGAATTGCTGTGCTGGCCGTAGCTATTGCTGTGGGAGTCCTGGCAGTCTGGTCGGCTCTAGTGCTTGTGAGCTATGTCGAGGCATCGCACCGAGCTAGATCAGCCGCCGATCTGGCAGCAGTTGGGGCGGCAGAGGCCGCATGGTCTGGGGCGGCGGGGTGCTCGGTTGCACGTACGGTGGCTACAGCTAATGGCGGTGAATTGGTGGACTGCCAGATTGATCCGGGTACTCAGGGGCTCATAGCTAAAGTCGTAGTACAAACTCAGCCTCGCTACGTTGTCCCTGGCTTTCCCGCGAGGCTGGCTGAAACGGCACAAGCTATTGCTGAAGAGCAGGAATAACCGCTAGCCGTGAGGATAAATATCTCAACCAAAGACACCACGACGTGTGGCTAACTGCCCAGCAAGACAGTGAGCAGCGTGGCTCCGGCAGCCTTATTAAGGTGCTGATTCTGATTGCCGCATTTTGGTGAGACACAGCATGAGGGGCAGCCTTCGGCACAGTCACAATCATTTAATCGTTCATGTGTGGCAGCCAGCCAGTCGGTAACACGCTCATATCCAGCCCTAGCAAAGCCAGCACCACCTGGATGCCCGTCGTGAACGAACACGGTACATTCGCCAGTATCTTCATGGATCACCGTCGATAGTCCACCGATATCCCATCGATCGCAGGTAGCGAAAGCAGCAAGCAATCCGATAGCAGTATGTTCGGCAGCATGAGCGCCGGCACCAAGCTCGCTGCCTTTCAATCCCCGTTTCTGGCATTGGGCCGCCGGCAGAATCCACCACAGCGCTTGGGTGCTCAATACTCGCTGCGGCAATTCGACTGGAGTCTCATCCCACACGTCATTGCTTTGCTCATCGCGACGTAAATAGTGGGTCACTCGGCTGGTCAGCTCAATATCGCCAAAGCAGACAACTCCATGCCCCACCGACTTACGGGTGAGCTCTCGCACGATTTTAATACTCTGGCCGCCTTGGGCCTGAGTGTAATAACCCGGCCGGTCAGCATGGACAAATGCCTGCCGAGTGTCTTGATCGAGTACATCAACAAGCCAAGGATCACCTTGATGGAGATAAACCGCACCAGGGAACAGAGATTTATCAGCTTGAGAAGGATCAGCTTGCCCTAGAACGCGACCAGTAGCCGAATCTATAATGTCGAAAGGCTTGCCGCCCATAGAGCGCAAATCAATGGCATTGACAGCCCATTCAGTCTTGGTCCAGAACCAGCCTTGTTGGCGTCGGCGTAGCAGCTTCACCGCTTCAAGCCGCTGCGCTAAGGCAACCATTGACGAGCCAAACCATGCGCTATCGGCCTCAGCCAATGGTTCTTCTTGGGCCGCAGCGCATAGATGCGGCCCAAGGATGTTGGGGTTCTCCGGGTCCATGACTGTGGTCTCGACGGGAGCTTCAAAAATTAGTTCAGGGTGTTCCATTAGATACGCATCCAGCGGATCAGGCTTTGCCACCAAGATCGCTAGTGCATCGCTTCCTGCCCGGCCTGCTCTGCCAATCTGCTGCCATAACGACGACAATGTGCCAGGGAACCCGGCGA
>CAMQXE010000116.1 GCA_947038745.1 uncultured Propionibacteriaceae bacterium
CACCGTATTCATCGAGAACTACAGCGATGTGCTGCGATTGTTTGCGCATCATCGTCATAGCTTTGAGAACTAGCACCGAATCAGGCAGGTGCATGATCGGACGAGCAAGCTGGGCAATCGGAGTATGACGATCCCCAGCTTCTAAATCCATCAGGTCGCGGATATGAAGAAACCCGATGACGTTATCAGCGGAGCCATTCATCACTGGGTAACGCGAGTGAGCAGCATTCTGCACCTCTCGCATGGCCCGATAAGCCGGCATATCGCCGGGGAGGAAATCAACCTCCGTGCGCGGGACCATGACCTCACGCAAAGAGCTATCCCCCGCAGCAAATACATCATCCATGATGGCTCGCTCTTCGGCGCCTAGAGAACCAGCAGAGGACACCATTGCCCGGATTTCTTCGTCGGTCACTTCTTCACGGTCACGCTTGGGGTCTCCCCCGAGAAGCCGCACCAGCGCATTCGTTGAGAGATCTAGCAACCAGATAATTGGCCGCAATGCTTTAGCGATACCGCTGACCATTGGCCCTAAAGCCAAAGCAAATGATTCTGCCCGCTGCATGGCTAACCGCTTTGCAGTAAGTTCGCTGATCACGATCGAGAAGTAAGCAACGATGAGCGTAATCACGATCAGCGCGATGGTATCTGAGGCCTTATCTGATAGCCCCCAGTTCACAAGAAGCCGAGAAATATAAGGGGCTAACGTTGCGCCACCAAAAGATGAGCCAAGGAAGCCCGCAATGGTGACACCGATTTGTACTGCGGAAAGAAAACGATTTGGGTTCGCAGCCAGTGCCGCCAAGGTCTTGCCTCTGGCGCCTTTATGCGAAATCTGTTTGAGCTGGGATTCCCGTAGGCTCACCAGGCTCATTTCGGCTGCTGAAAAAATGCCACCGATGATCATGAAAATAAAGATGAGGACAACATTAAGCACGACGGAACTCATCGAGCACGCTCCAGAAGCTGCTGCGAAACGGGGGCGCTAGGCCCCCAGGGACTATGACCGTCTGCTGTTGTTGGAATTACCACGTGGATAATTCTACGCAACCAGTCCAGCAAACCGCACAGCGGCTTTTCTGTTGGAACTCACGGTGCGCACACTAGTATCAAAAACCATCCAGCGATAGTCTCGCAGTATGCGTATTACGATTGCTGGCTTGGGGTATGTCGGTCTGGCTAATTCGGTGTTGCTAGCCCAACGCCATACAGTCACTGCCATTGATATCGATCCGGCTCGAGTGGCTCTTATAAAAAGCCGTAAGTCCCCTATCTCTGATGCTGAGATTGAAACGTACCTAGCCCAGCATGATCTCGACCTCACTGCGACTACAGACAGCTCGCTGGCTTACTGCGATGCAGAAGTCGTCATCATTGCCACGCCAACAAACTACGATGAGACTCTCAATTTCTTCGATACTTCAAGCGTCGATGGTGAGATCACCAAAATCGCAGCGCTGAACCCTCACGCCATTGTCTTAATCAAATCGACGGTCCCAGTGGGCTATACCGTCAGCCAACAAGAGTTACACCCAGAGCTGACCATCATGTTCGCCCCAGAGTTTTTGCGGGAGGGTCGAGCGCTTTACGACTGCCTCCATCCCAGCCGCATCGTCATTGGCGCAACCGATCCACGAGCTACCCAGATCGCTCAACTCTTTACCGAGCTTTCACTCGACGCTGATACCGCATCAGTTATCACGCCGCCGACCGAGGCCGAAGCTATCAAATTGTTCTCCAACACCTATTTGGCGATGCGGGTCAGCTACTTCAATGAGCTTGATTCCTATGCCATGGCTCGCGGTCTTGATACTCGGGCCATCATCACCGGAGTTGGGCTCGATCCCCGTATCGGTACGCACTACAACAATCCCAGCTTCGGCTACGGAGGCTATTGCCTGCCCAAAGATACCCGCCAGTTGCTGGCTAACTACCAAGATGTGCCGCAGAACCTCATCCGTGCAATCGTCGATTCCAACACCACTCGCAAAGACTTCATCGCCGCCGATATTTTGGCCCGTGAACCAGAAACTGTGGGAATCTATCGCCTCACGATGAAGACGGGTGCAGATAACTTCCGCGAATCCAGCGTTCAAGGAATTATGAAGCGGATCAAGGCCAAGGGGATTGAGGTGCTGGTCTACGAACCGACACTTGCCGCAGACCATTTCTTCAATTCCGAAGTGATCCGTGATTTGACCCAGTTCAAGCAACGCTGCGACGTCATCATCGCTAATCGCAGTGCTCCTGAGCTTTCTGATGTCGCGGCAAAGGTTTACAGCCGAGATTTATTCAGCTCTGACTAGATTGTGATACCAATTACGGGCCTGCAAGCGTTAGCTGCTTGCAGGCCCGTAACAGTTTCTTCAGACTATTTCTTGAGCTTAGCCCAATCATCTTTGAGATCAATTGTGCGGCTGAGGCGAACGACTCCATCCTCACGTCCAACAACAAAGTAGCCAAGGCGTTCGAGCTGGATCACCGTGCCTTCATCTAGCTCGGCAATTGATGGCTCTAGCTGGATTCCGGAAAGCAGTTGTGCCGAGTTCGGATCAACATCGTCAAGAGCATCACCAGTAGCCTGTCCAGGGGTTTCGGCTGGGAATAGTCGGGTGTACAACATCGCTTCACCAGCAACAGCAGTTGCTGCGCTAACCCAGTGAATAGTCGCCTTCACTTTACGTCCGTCAGGAGCTTGCCCACCCTTAGTGGCCGGGTCATAGGTCACATGCACGACCGTGGTATTACCCTCAGCGTCAGTTTCGTGGGAAGCGTATGTGACGTAATAAGCTCCGCGCAGTCGAACCTCTTTACCGGGCTGCAATCGGAAGTATTTGGGCGGCGGAACAGCCTGGAAATCATCAGCTTCAATGTAAAGCTCACCGCTGAATGGAACTTTACGGCTGCCCTCCTGCGGCTTTTCCGGGTTATTACCCAACTCAACATACTCAACAACCGGCGTACCATCTGCCTGGTTCGGCCAGTTATCAATGACCAGTTTTACTGGGTGCAGCACAGCTAAACGTCGTAACGCATCACGATTCAGCACCCGGCGAATGTAGCTTTCCATTTCCTCGATCTGCTTGATCGAGTTAGTTTTCTTGGTACCAATTGCATTCATGAACTCACGAATTGCCTCTGCCGGGTAACCACGACGACGGAAGGCACGGATCGTTGGCATCCGGGGATCATCCCAGCCATCTACCACGCCGCTGTCTACCAATGCCCGCAACTTACGCTTCGAGGTAATGGTGTGAGTTAGTTCAAGCCGCGCAAACTCAAACTGACGTGGCGCGACATCTGTCACCTCGGTAATCGGAAGCTGTGCCAAGTACCAGTCATAGAGCGGGCGATGCGCATCGAACTCTAAGGTGCAGATAGAGTGCGTAACGCCTTCAATAGCATCAGATTGACCATGCGCCCAGTCATACGTTGGGTAGATACACCATTGGGTGCCAGTGCGCGGATGCGCCTCGTGACGAATGCGGTACATCACTGGATCACGCAGCCAGGGGTTGTCATGGGCCATATCGATCTTGGCGCGCAAGCACATGGAACCATCGGGGAACTCCCCTGCCTTCATCCTGGAAAACAGATCCAAAGACTCCGCAATCGGACGATCACGATACGGCGAATTGGTACCCGGCTTACCGTAGCCGCCCTTTTGCTCAGAGATCTGTTCAGCAGTCTGCTCATCGACGTAGGCTAGGCCTTGGCCGATTAGGTACTGTGCCCACTCATAGAGCTTTCCAAAGTAGCCAGATGCGTAGAAAATCTCACGGGGCTCGTAGCCCAGCCAGCGAATATCGTCAATGATCGAGTCAATGTACTCGGTCTTTTCTGTCTCCGGGTTAGTGTCATCGAAACGCAAGTTGCAGATACCGCCAAACTCGCTAGCCACACCAAAGTCTTGAACGATTGCTTTGGCATGCCCCACATGAATGTAGCCATTTGGCTCTGGTGGGAAGCGCGTCTGAACCCGCTGCAGCCCGTTGCCAAGATCCTCACGGACCTGGGTCCGGATGAAGTCGTCAATTGCAGAGGTTTCAGTCGTATCCATGGCATAAGCCTAGCGTGCAGAAGGTGGCTGGAACGTAGTGTTCCAGCCACCTCTATCAGTATTTAACCGTACTAACCACAGTAGCCTCGTTTATAGGGCCACCTCATGATGTCAGGCCGGGATAATTGCGGTTAAGAAATCAGCCGCACTCTGAGCGAGCAAGGCATCATCTGAGGAAGTCACCGCAACGGTGTAACCCTTCCATTCCTTCTTCTGAGTTGCACCGGAGCAAGCAGCTTCAGTCGCGCTCTTGCACAGCACGAAGTGAACCTTGACATTGTGTGTATCTGAGTAGGTCGCATCGATTGATGCATCCTGCTTATCTTCGCTGTCTTTGGTGAAGCCATTGACTGATCCAGGCAGATTCTTTGACCATGTAGCAGAATCGTCTTCCCAAGTACCAGCCTTGCCACCGCTAGTGGTGCTAGCAGTACTAGTACCACCTGCTGCTTCGTTGCTCTTTGCTGACTCCTTAGAGCAGCCAGTAAGAGCAACAGCAGACATAGCAATAAAAACGACGGCTTTGGCCGCCACGGACGAATAATTCGCGTTAAAAGTACGCATGTCACCTCATATATCGCAGGAAAAAGTGCCTACTAAGCATATATCTCCACAATTTGCAGCCGCCACCGGGGGTAAGGCTAAATAAATGTCACATAACAGCAGTCGAGCCCGCTCCCCAAAAGGGAGCGGGCTCGACTGAGCTTTTAAACGCTAGATCGTCTTACTTGATGATCTTGGTAACGCGGCCAGCGCCAACAGTACGGCCACCCTCACGGATAGCGAACTTGAGCTGGTCTTCCATAGCGATCGGCTTGTTCAGGTGAACAGTCATGTCGGTGTTATCGCCCGGCATAACCATGTCCTTGCCCTCAGGAAGGGTCACAACACCGGTCACGCCCGTGGCACGGAAGTAGAACTGCGGCGAGTAGTTGGTGAAGAACGGC
>CAMQXE010000117.1 GCA_947038745.1 uncultured Propionibacteriaceae bacterium
GTGGGTTCCCTTGCTCCTGAATTGTCTCAGGGAAAAACCTTGTCACAAGCAGCAACCTTTGCGACGCGATTTGCGGCTGCATCAGTACAAAAATACGGAGCTCAGGCATCATATCCACGTGATCTGAGCGCACTTGTAGAGGCGCAGACATGCTAAAGCGTGGCATCCTCAATCCCCAGCTCGCGGGGGAGCTGGCTCGATTAGGCCATACCCATAAAGTGGTTATTGCCGACTGTGGACTGCCACTGCCGCGCGATGTTTCCGTGGTTGATCTCAGCTTGTGTCGTGGAGTTCCCACGTTTATTCAGGTGCTCGACGCGGTGCTAGATCAGATCGTTATTGAAGGTGCGACAGTAGCAACCCAAGCGCAGGGAACCATCGTCGAAGAATGGGTTAATACCCGTATCGGCGAGGTGAGCTGTGAAGCTATTGATCATGAGGAACTGAAACGTCGCCTACATGATGTGGCGCTGGTTATTCGCACTGGTGAAGATACGGCTTATGCCAATGTCATCTTGACGTGTTCGGTACCTTTCTGATTGCTCTAATAACGCAAACGCCTCCGTTGGGTGTCGTCTTTGACGCATCCTCGGGGGCGCTTTATTAATGCTGTGGAAATGATAATGTTGGCGGCGCTCATCGCGAAAAGTGCACGATAGTGGCGTAACGCTGCGATACAGGGGAGGATGTACGGGTGAATCTTTCACTGCCCAGCATCAGCCTGATTGTGCCGATCTATAACGTCGAGCAGTATCTGAAGCGATGCTTGGACTCAATCTTGGCTCAGGATTACCCCAATCTTGAAGTGATCTTGGTCAATGATGGTTCGCCAGATAACAGCGCACAGATTATCGCTGACTATGATGCCGCTAACCCCGGACGTTTCCGTGTGCTAACCCAAGAGAACCAAGGGCTTGGAGCTGCCAGAAATAACGGTGTGGCTTTGGCTGCTGGGGAGTTCGTGGCTTTCATGGATTCTGATGATTGGGTTGAGCCCAGCTTTATCAGCACCCTTGCTACAGCAGCAGCAAAGAACAATGCCGATATTGCGGTCTGTAATAACTATTGCGATTTTGAGCGTGGGCCGTGTTTGCGTTATCCCTTTATGACCCACCGCACAGCGATGACGGGGGCCGAAGCTGCCAAGCGCAGTTTTGGCTTACTCACCATGCCAGTGGTTGCGTGGAATAAGCTCTATCGCAAGTCGCTCTTTGTCGATAATGACATCGCCTACCCATCGATCTATTACGAAGATATCGCGACAACCGGACGTCTCCTAGCTAAGGCTGATCGCGTTGCAGTGGTGCGTGAACCGCTCTACCACTACTGCTATCGCGCCACCGGCATCACCGGACGGTTTTCCCAGCGCAACATTGATAGTTATATGACCGCAATCGGTATTTTGCGCGATTTCCTCTACCGTGAGGGGCTGTGGGATTCCTGGCAGAGCGAATACCGACGTTTCCTCAAGCGGGCGCGGGTACACATGCATATCTCGACGTATTTTCAAGATAAGACCATCGGATTGCGGGCTAAGCGCAAACGCATGGTTACGGTGCGTCATGACCTTGAGGAACTGCGGAAATCACCGGCTGATTTACAGGCGTAGAAATATGGGCTTGGCCACACAGTTTTGACCCTCTCTTGGAGACGAGCCTAAGACGTGCAAGACTATGCCCATGACGCGAAAAATTGGTGTGACCGAGCTCGCCTTGCGCGACGCTCACCAGAGCCTTATTGCTACGCGTATGGCCATGGAGGACATGGTCGCCGCGTGTGAGGATATTGACAAGACTGGCTACTGGTCAGTTGAGTGCTGGGGCGGTGCAACATATGACTCCTGCATCCGTTTCCTCAATGAAGATCCGTGGAAGCGTCTGCGTACCTTCCGCGAGTTGATGCCGAACTCCCGCTTGCAGATGCTGCTGCGTGGACAGAACTTGCTGGGTTACCGGCACTACAACGATGAGGTCGTCGACCGCTTCGTGGACAAGTCCGCCGAGAACGGCATGGACGTATTCCGCGTATTCGACGCTCTCAACGACCCACGCAACATGGAACATGCCATGGCTGCGGTCAAGAAGACCGGTAAGCACGCTCAGGGCACTATCTCCTACACAGTTTCCCCCGTGCACACGACTGAGGGCTACATCAAGCTCGCCGGCCAGTTGCTCGACATGGGTGCTGACTCCATCGCATTCAAGGACATGGCAGCGCTGCTCAAGCCGCAGCCGGCTTACGACATCGTTCGTGGCATCAAGGAAACCTACGGCGAGAACGTCCAGATCAACGTTCACTGCCACGCCACCACCGGCGTTACGCTCGTATCGCTGATGAAGGCTATCGAGGCTGGTGCAGACGTCGTTGATACGGCAGTGTCCTCCATGTCACTTGGCCCGGGCCACAACCCGACCGAATCACTGGTCGAGATGCTCGAAGATACCGGCTACGAGACGGGCCTCGACATGGAGCGTATCCGTCGAGTCCGTGATCACTTTGCTGGAATCCGTCCGAAGTACAAGCACTTCGAGTCGGCCACCTTGGTTGATACCGACATCTTCTCCTCGCAGATTCCTGGCGGCATGCTCTCCAACATGGAGTCCCAGCTCAAGGCTCAGGGCGCCGGTGACCGTATCCGTGAGGTTATGGAAGAGGTTCCCCGGGTTAAGGAAGCCGCTGGTCACCCACCGTTGGTTACCCCGTCTTCCCAGATCGTGGGTACCCAGGCTGTATTCAACGTCCTCATGGGCCCCTACAAGGTTCTTACGGGTGAGTTTGCAGACCTCATGCTCGGCTACTACGGCGAGTGCATGGCTCCGCGTAACGAAGAGGTCATCAAGATCGCTGAAGCTCAGGCAAAGAAGCCCCCGATCACTGGTCGTCCGGCTGACTTGCTGGAGCCAGAGTGGGATGCGCTCAAGACCAAGGCCGCTGAAATTGAGGGCTTCGACGGAACTGATGAGGACGTGCTCACATACGCCATGTTCCCTGCAGTTGCAGAGAAGTTCTTCACTACTCGTGGTGAAGGCCCGAAGAGTGTTGCAAAGACCGAAGCTCAGCTCAAGGCAGAAGCCGAGGGCAATTCAACAGCACTAACCGGCCCGATTAAGTACAACGTCACCGTTGGCGGTCGTACTCAGACCGTCGCCGTTGAGCCCGCGTAAACCACGGAGTTAATGACATATGGCTAAAAAGCAAAAGACTATGGCGGATCGTCTAGCCCAGCTAGACGAGTCCCGCGCCCGCGTGAGTGCTGGAGGTGGCGAAGCAAAGCTTGCCAAGCAGCATGAATCGGGCAAGCTCGGTGCGCGTGAGCGTATCGATGCGCTTGTCGATCCGGGATCGTTCAACGAGACGGGCATGTTCCGCAAGAACCGCACCACGTTCTTCGGTATGGATAAGGCTGACATGCCTGCTGACGGTGTGGTTACCGGTAGCGCTGCGATTATGGGGCGTCCGGTTCACCTCGCTTCTCAGGACTTCACCGTTATGGGTGGCTCTGCTGGCGAAGCAGCCCTTATCAAGGTCACCGATGCACTGATGGCATCGTTGAAGACGGGCACTCCGTTCGTCTTCATCAATGACTCTGCTGGTGCTCGTGTGCAAGAAGGCATTGACTCTTTGTCGGGATACGGCAAGGTGTTCTACGCCAACGTGCTGCTCTCAGGCGTGGTCCCGCAGATTTCGATCATCGCTGGCCCTTGCGCTGGTGGTGCGGTCTACAGCCCTGCGCTGACTGACTTCATCATCCAGACCCGCAAGGCCCACATGTTCATCACGGGCCCGGGCGTTATTGAGACTGTGACCGGCGAAAAGGTATCGCAAGATGATCTGGGTGGCGCTGATGCGCACATGCAGAAGTCTGGCGTTGCTTCGTTCGTTGCTGATGATGACGAGCAGGCGTTGCTTATCGCGAAGAAGCTGCTCAGCTTCCTCCCGCAGAACAATGCTGAAGATGCTCCGATCGTGGATCCGGATGATGTCGTTGAGGCTAATCCGAAGCTACGCGAGATCATTCCTGATGATGCCAAGAAGGGCTATGATGTCCGCGACGTCATCCTTGAGCTGGTCGATCATCGCGACTTCCTGGAGGTTCAGGAGGGTTGGGCTCGTAATATCGTGGTTGGCTTTGGTCGTATCGTCGGTCAGACGGTTGGATTCATTGCTAACCAGCCTTCGGTTATGGCTGGCTGCCTCGATATCAATGCCTCGGACAAGTCGTCGAAGTTCATCCGCTTCTGCAACGCGTTCAACATCCCGATTGTTAGCTTGGTCGATGTACCTGGCTTCCTTCCGGGTGTGGCGCAAGAGCATGGTGGCATTATTCGCCACGGTGCAAAGATGCTGTTTGCTTACTCCTCAGCATCAGTGCCGAAGATCACGGTTGTACTCAAGAAGGCTTACGGTGGCGCTTACCTCGCCATGTGCTCCAAGGATCTTGGCGCCGACCGCGTAATTGCCTGGCCGACCGCTGAGATCGCCGTTATGGGTGCAGAGGGCGCAGTAAACGTCGTATTCCGCAAGGAAATCGCCGCTGCTGAAGACCCGACCACTCGCAAGGACGAGCTCATCGAAGAGTACCGCGAGACCTTCTCGACACCGTATATGGCGGCTTCGCGTGGTCTTGTTGATGACATCATCGATCCGGCTGAAACTCGTGCCAAGATCGCCGATGCGCTCGGCATCTACTACACCAAGCGTGAAGCCCGGCCGCCTAAAAAGCACGGCCTGAGCCCACAGTAAGGAGTGATCATGAACGAGGAACTCGAAACTCAGCTCAAGGCCGCTCTTAAGCGCATTGAAGCTCTCGAAAAGCAGGTGGAGAACCTCCAAGGCCGCATTCCTGTGGCTACGGAGGAGACCATCATGGCGCTAACCGCTGCTGCTTGTGCCTACATGGGTATCAAGGGCAAGGTCCGTGCAATTCACTACTCCAACCCGGCTGGCAAGTGGAATAGCCGTCGTCGCTGACCACGAACCAAGTGAGGAATTGAAACTATGAAGC
>CAMQXE010000118.1 GCA_947038745.1 uncultured Propionibacteriaceae bacterium
CTCGGCATTATTGAGTTCTTACCGCTTAGCTAACGGCGTGCTACATAATCCCGCAAATGATCGTAGAACTACCGCTGGCGTATTCCATATCGCAGAAGGTGGCCTGCCGATCTCTGACGATAAGCTCACTGTTCCGGTGGAGGTCTTTGCCCGTTTGCTAGCTGCAGCTTTTCAGCCATCGCAGGATCTACTTGAGCTGCCCTACACCTCGACTCAAGAGAACCCCGCTGGCTGTTTTGTCAGCTTGTATCTACAACCGCTGGTAGCACCAGAAGTTCCCGGGTTCCGGCCTGAACAGGTCATGGAAACCCGCTTCATCGTCCCAGGCGGCCTAGTCTGCAACCTTGATTTTGTGGAGACGATCTTTGGTAATGGCGGAGACCCCAGCTTGCTCCAGAACGATCTATCTACCGATCCGGTTCATTGGACCGGCACCACTGGCCTGGTGGTTCTAGCTCCACATCTAACATCGTTAACGAAAAAGGAGCTCGGTCTCCCCCGCCGCAGCGAGGCAACTGCCCTCCAGCAGCGTGATGGCATGTGCTGGGATAACCCTGATGAGCTCTACAACGGTGGCTCGGCTTTCAAGGTCTGCGCTCGCGATGAGTCTGGTGTCATGGTGACCGTTATCGCAGATAACTACTTTGGCTATTGCAAGAAGGAAGTAAAAACTCAGATTTCTTACTCAGCTAACCTCATCGGGCTTGCCGAGGAAGAGCACTCTGGTGGCGCTATCGCTTACCCCGCGTGGAACCTCACGACTCGCTGGCATGATTCAATCACACCGCCTGAGTTCAGCGTCGCTGACGTCATTGCCCGTGATCCAGATATCTGGGATAAGCACGAAGGCGGTCATGCCACGCTACGCGATAATCCCAACCTTATGCTCGTCCCCGGAGGCGCCGACTACACAATTCGGACCCAATCAGTGCAATGGGAAAATCCTGATGGGACTACCGGCCAGGTCGCCTTGCTAGCCGGTAAAACCTACATCACTCCTAGTGGTTACCGGATTCACACTAAAGCCCGTGATGCTGATCCAAAGCAGTGGCATCTCATCGGTACCTCCCCTGATGCCACGTCGATGCACAAGCCTGCAACTGTTTCAGGAGGAGGCAAGAGCGAAATCAGTAAGTCCTTACTTGATGCCTTTGTCTTCGATCATGCCTTTACCCCAGCATTTGATAGCGATATGGATGCAGTAGATGAACTGATCACTCATGATTATCGAGATCGTTTCCGTGACCCGAGCCAGACTGACGAGCGCTCTTTGCTGTCACCTGAGCGTAGCCTCGGCTCCGTAATCAAGCTGTTCACACCGAGTAGCAGCTACACCGAGGAATACAACGCTTGGCTACGCACTATCCCGTCGCATGTATTGGAGCTGTGCTACATAGTCAAGCGCTACTACCGGGTGGCATGGGGCACAGATTGGCGCTCACATTTCTCGGTTAGCAGTACCAATGGCCGTAAAGGCACGGACCTCAAGCTCGACGGCGACAACATCATCGTCAATATGTTGCGCGTTGGCTTTGAAGAGGATGGTAGCTGGAGACTATTCAGCCTTAGACCTGACTTCTCACCAGCTGCCAAGGTGCAGACTGAAGATGACATCACTGCTTCAATAGTTGCCCCCACTAAAACTGGATCCTCGAAGTACGTCGGAAACTGTGAGCGCTACTTGTTCCAGCGTCCTGACGATGCCATTCATCGTGGCTATGATGCTCAAGCTGAACGTGATCTGGCAACTCCGGGCACTTTCATCTCGAACTTCCATCCCATGACTCGTGAGCAAGCCCGAACATTGGTGGCTAACGCTCCAGCCTTTGCACAATTTACTGATCCGCAACAGGCCTCTATTGCTGAGTTCGCAGCGCAGTCTGATGATCAGACACCGAATTATCTCGTTGTCAGTTCAGAACCACGTATCGTCAATGGCGCTCGTACAAAGAACCCTCGCTATCTCCAGCTACGCCCAGATCTGAATCGCCCCGATCTTACAAACATTGCCGATGTAGCTTCGCATTTATGGACTAAAACTCCACTGAGCCAGCTGCTACCACTACCGATCGGAGTAGTAGCAGCAGGACGTCGGAATAATCCTGCTGAAGATGGCGTGCCTCCGTTATGCGCATACAACCCGTTGCATTACATGGAGCTTCCTGAACTCCTCATGGAATTTGCCAGCTCGATGACGGGCAAGTCTCCTTCTACTACCGGTGCTGGTAGCGAAGGAGCCATGACGAAGGGGCCGTTTAACGCTCTACCGCCCGTCATCGATCTCAACGCAGCATTATTGTGCTACTCCCTAACCGATGCTGATGGTTGGCTTTCAAGCGCAGGGGTCATCGGCCCAAAGGTGCGCGTTAATCACGATATTTCCTTACTCATTCCAGAGCTATTCTCTCGGATGGGGTTGAAAGAACGCCGTGCAGCTCGCCTGATTGATTCTGGATATCTCGATAAGGTCGATGACTTCACCCATAACGGACGCACTATCCTGGCAAGCCGGCTTGGCTATCGCATGAACGAGAAGTTTGTCACGACGTACTTCGCTCGGATCTTCCTACATCCAGATGTGGTCTTTACTGATGCCATGCTCAAACCTGAGCTACAAGGTCTAGACGATTTTGCTGAAAGCGTGACTGTCATCGTCGAAACGCACCGCCGGGTTGCGCAGTCCTACCTTGATGACGGTACAATCGAACTAGCCGTACCGCCATTGCGGGCGCTACTAGAGATCATGGCGCTGGGAAGCAGCAAAGAGGGCTGGACCTTGACCTCTCCCGAGTTCCGCGAGCAATTCACCAGAGAAGCGATCTTGTCCTCCGATTGGTACGCGCAGCGACTAACTGCTCAGCAGAAGAAAGATGTTGAGCGGCTAACTAACGGTGTGGCTGTTCTCGCACCACTTACCCAGACGCAATCGCTCACACCTGCCCAGCGCGAGTTCTTCCAAGAGCGTTTGGCAGCAACACAGCAGCAGTTGGAGATCGTTAAATCACCCTGCTATCTGGACAGCTTGGCAGGCACCTTGGGACGCCAAGAACACTTCGACTGGAAGGCATAGAAGGTACTATGAACGAGCTGCTGCGGCTTCACGCAGCAGCTCGTTTGCATGTGCCAAACCTTGTGCCGAAATCGAGCCACCCATCATCCTGGCCAGCTCTTCTTCGCGCCGAGAGCCAACGACCAGGGAAATACCTGATGTTGTTACTTGCCCATCACTTGCTTTTGCCACGACGTAATGCGCATCTGCAAAGGCAGCTACCTGCGCCAAATGCGTCACGCAGATTACCTGAGCTCTAGTTGCAAGAACTGCTAGTCGTCGACCAATCTCGGTAGCGGTAGCGCCACCGACTCCAGCATCGACTTCATCAAAAATGAAAGTCTGTCCCGGATCATGTTCAGCAAGCACTACTTCCAGACCAAGACGAACCCTAGATAGTTCGCCTCCTGAGGCAACCTTAGCTAATGGTCCCAGCTCTGACCCGGGATTAGCCGAGAACAGTAACGACACTGCTTCTGCGCCATATGGCCCAAGTTCGGTAAGTCTTTCTAGGCTAAAGCGCAACCTTGCATGTGGCAGCGCTAAAGCCTTGAGTTCTGCTACCACGGCCCTTTCTAGACGTTCTGCTGCCGCTTGCCGATGCAGTGTCAGCTCTTGCGCAGTGCGGGCTAGCTCACGATTTAGTTCATCGAGTTGCTGGCGCAAAGTCGTAATACGTTCATCTGAAGTGCTCAATGTCGCGGCTTGCTGGCTGGCCTGTTCTGCCCACGCTAGAACCTCGTCGATACTGTTTCCATATTTGCGGGTGAGCTGCTGCAATTCAGCGCGCCGTGCCGAAATCGCTTCTAACCGCGCCGGATCAGCGTCAAGATCAGCTAGATAGCTCGATAGATCAGCAGCCATATCTGCCAGTGCATAAGACAGATCCGCCATTCTGGTTGCTAGGCCGGCGAGCTCGCTATCGTGTGATCCAGAGTTAGCTAATATCTTTTTGGCTTGTCCAACAAGACTCAAAGCACCAGGTGCTGCCGTCGAGTCGTCATCATCACCGGTGAGGGCAGCCAGTGCCAAGGTAGCTGAGCTACGAAGATCGTCGATGGCATGTAGCCTCTGTGCTTCAGCAGCTAGAGCAAGATCTTCTCCTGAGTGCGGATCGATGGTCGAAATCTCATTGAGCCCGAAGGACAGGAGATCAAGTTCCCGAGCCCGCGACTGAGTATCTCTAGTCAGTGAAGCGAGTTCCGTAGCTGCTTGCTGTCTAGCGCTCCACATTTCGCGGTAGCGATCTAGCAATGCAAGCAGCGCTGGGCCTCCAGCACGATCTAATACTTCACGCTGTCTTTCTGCCGAGCCCAAGCGTATCTGTTCTGATTGCCCATGTAGCGTTACAAGCTCTCCAACTAGGTTCGCAAGCGCAGCATTAGTTGTACTTACTCCACCGAGGAAAGCCCTGCTACGGTTACCGATTACGTGCCGCGCGGCAAGTAGCTCATCCTCATCAAGTTCCCCTCCGCTAGCAACGAGAACGTCGCGCTGGTTAGCGCTGAGTCCAGTAAAACGGGCCTCAACGATGGCTCGTTGCGCACCATGGCGGATCAGCCCGGCATCTGCTTTTGCGCCACTAACCAGTCCAAGTCCCGAAACTACCATCGTCTTACCAGCACCAGTCTCCCCGGTCACAACGGTTAAACCAGCGGCTGGAGTTAGGACTGCATCATCTATAACACCGAGGTTTCGGATAGACAGTTCAGTCAGCACGCGGCTGCCCTTCTGCAGCGCCACGCCAGCCTTCAACTCGCAATCCAAACTTACGTACCAACCGCGAAGTGAATGGTTGTTCTGAGAAACGGGCTAGCCGCAATCGTTGAGTCCCCTGTGTCACGCGCACGGTAGAACCAGCAGCCAGGAGGGTGCTGCGCCGGCCATCACACCAAATCGCCCCGTG
>CAMQXE010000119.1 GCA_947038745.1 uncultured Propionibacteriaceae bacterium
CTCAAGCCGGGCATCGATCTCGTGGGCAAGATCTAACTAATCACGCCAAACCCCTAGCCCCCTTGGGCTAGAGCTGATCCGCATGGTTCTCCCTCCTGGCCTACGAAGGCAACTATCCCAACTCCCATTCACCGGGATAGCGCTGCTGGCACTACTCCCTCAGTGTCGTATGTATTGCCTCTTGCCAGGAGGGGAACCCTGCTTGCCGATCAGATTCCCTTTAACTATCCCCGTCCGATCTACGAAAGGATCCCCATGCTCGACACAGACCTCATCGCCCAGCTCAAGCAGTACCTCGAGCTAGTGCAGATCCCGATCGAACTCCACTCTTCTCTTGATGACTCGCCAAAGTCTGTTGAGCTGCGCGACATGTTGAACGACATCGCTGCTTGCTCCGACAAGGTCACCGTCGTTGAGAAGAACGACGATGCCCGTAAGCCATCCTTTGGTATCGCTCGCGTTGGTGAAGAGCCACGCGTCCGGTTTGCCGGTCTTCCGCTGGGCCATGAGTTCACCTCGCTCGTGTTGGCGCTGCTTCAAGTTGGCGGACATACGATCAAGGAAGATCAGGCTGTTATCGACGCAGTGAAGAATCTTCCCGGCGACTACGACTTTGTGACGTACATGTCGCTGACCTGCCAGAACTGCCCAACAGTGGTTCAGGCACTCAATGCGATGGCTGCTATCAATCCTCGAATCAAGCACACCGCCGTCGAAGGCTCGCTGTTCCAGGACGAAATTGAGAGCAAGCGCATCCTTGCTGTTCCCACAGTTTTCCTTAATGGTGAAGAGTTCACCTCTGGCCGAACCACGATGGCTGAGTTTGTAGGCAAGCTCGATACCGGTGCTGCGGCTCGTGCGGCTGAAGGTCTCAATGCCAAGGAGCCGTTCGATGTGCTTGTCATTGGTGGCGGTCCAGCTGGCGCGGCAGCATCGATTTACACTGCCCGTAAGGGTATTCGTACCGGCGTTGCTGGCGAGCGCATCGGCGGCCAGGTCAATGACACCATGGCAATTGAAAACCTCATCTCTGTTCCATACACCGAAGGCCCCAAGCTTGCTGGTGCGCTTGCTGGTCACATGAACCAGTACGGCATTGACCAGATGTCGAGTGTTCAGGCTAATGGTCTGATCGCTGGCAAAGATGGCGAGCTGCACACGGTGACCTTTGAAGGTGGCGGTGAGCTCAAGGCTAAGACCGTCATCATCTCGACGGGCGCTCGTTGGCGCACGCTAGGTGTCCCCGGCGAAGATCAGTACCGCAACAAGGGTGTCACCTTCTGCCCCCACTGTGATGGTCCGCTGTTTAAGGGCAAGCCGATCGCTGTTGTCGGTGGTGGCAACTCCGGTATTGAAGCCGCAATCGACTTGGCTGGTGTCGTTTCGCACGTAACCGTCGTTGAGTTCCTCGACGTACTCAAGGCTGACGATGTATTGGTCAATAAGCTCAATTCGCTCCCGAACGTCACGGTTATCACGTCGGCTCGTTCGACTGAGGTTCTTGGCGATGGTTCGGCTGTGACGGGTCTGGCCTACGAAGACCGCAATACCGGCGAGATCAAGAGCATTGACGTTGCTGGCATCTTTGTCCAAATTGGCTTGCTGCCGGTGACGGACTGGTTGGCCGAGTCGGGAGTTGAGCTATCTGGGCGCAAGGAGATTGTTGTCGACGAGCGCTGCCAGACCAATATCCCCGGTATCCTCGCCGCAGGTGACTGCACCACGGTGCCTTACAAGCAGATCATTATTTCGATGGGGCAGGGAGCAACCGCTGGTCTGTCTGCCTTTGATTATCTGATCCGTCAGGCTCCGGCAACGGCATGAACCTTCGCGATCTCGAGTATCTCGTAGCACTCGATGAGCATCGACACTTTGGTCGTGCCGCCCAATCGGTCTATGTCAGCCAGCCAACGCTGTCGACTCAGATCAAAAAAATGGAGGCAGAACTGGGTGTCGAACTCGTCGAGCGGGGTCCGCGTACCGTGATCTTTACTGCGCCGGGGGAACGTATCCTCCGGCGCGCACGGCGTATCCTTGCAGAGGCTGACGAGATCCGGGCTATTGCACGGCAGGCATCGAACCCGCATACGGGAACCTTGCGTATCGGAGTATTCCCTACGCTGGCTCCCTATTTCTTGCCGCACATCATGCCTGCCCTGACTGAGCGATTCCCGTCATTGGAGATATTGCTGGTAGAAGAAAAGTCAGCAGTATTGCTCGACCAGCTAACGAAGGGCAGCCTTGATGGTGCCTTGATCGCCATGCCAATCAATGATGAGGGTTTTCATGTGGAGCCGATGTTCCGTGAGGAGTTTGTGCTCGCGGCACCAGCAGGACATCCCCTGGGACAACGCAGCAGGCTACGGATGGCAGATCTTGCCAGCGAAGAGTTGCTCTTACTCGCTGATGGACACTGCTTACGCGACCAGGCACTAGAGGTTTGTACTCAGCATGGGGCAGTTGAACGACGAGGATTCCAAGCGACATCGCTAGAAACGCTTCGGTTAATGGTGGCAGAAGGTGTAGGCATGACACTCTTGCCGATGCTGTCTGTATCAGCGCCAGTGGTGCATAACCCCGCCATCGTTATCCGCGAGTTCAGCGACCCTAAGCCTTGCCGCGACATTGCCCTAGTGACGCGCAAAACCGCAGTTCAGCGGGAACTTATCGATGATCTTACTGAGCAGATCCGCGACTGTCTCTCGACGATGGTGGTTCAGCCGCTGACTGGTTAGGCGCAGTCTGACACTGACAACTATCTATTCCCAATGCCTGAGTACCAGCGTGAACTGGCTCAGGCTAGCTTTGCTGAAATGTAGAGCATAGAGTGCTGGGTTGGTTCCGTGAGGAACCAACCCAGCACTGTCGTTGTATGAAATTACTGCATTGAACCGTCGGCCAAGAACTTCTGGTGGAAGGAGAATGACGTAGCAAAGTCATGCGGGGTGTGCATACCGTTGGCAACCTTGGCGGCGCGCTCGACGTACTCGGTCAGGGCTGCGCGGTAATCCGGGTGAGCACAATTCTCGATGATGAGCTTGGTGCGCTGACGCGGCGCCAAGCCACGAAGATCGGCCAAGCCCTGCTCGGTGATGATGACATCGACGTCATGCTCAGTGTGATCGTGGTGCGAAACCATCGGAACGATAGCCGAGATCGCGCCATTCTTTGCTGTCGAAGGCGTCACGAAGCAGGCAGCCCATGCGTTACGGGTGAAGTCCCCCGAGCCACCAATGCCGTTCATCATCTTCGAGCCCATGATGTGGGTGGAGTTTACGTTGCCGTAGATGTCAGCCTCAATCATGCCGTTACAGGCGATGACGCCGAGTCGACGGATGACCTCGGGGTGGTTGGAAACATCCTGTGGGCGAAGAACCATCTTGCCGATGTAGTCCTTGGCATTGTTATTGACATGCTCAGCCATCTCCGGAGAAAGGGAGAATGATGTTGCTGAAGCCACCGTGACCTTGCCGCTATCGATGAGATCGATCATGCCGTCCTGGATCACCTCCGTGTACGAGGTGAGGTTTTCAAAGGGGCCATCCTTGAGCCCGGCTAGAACCGCATTGGCGATGTTGCCAACGCCGGACTGTAGCGGGTTGAGATGCTTGTTGAGACGTCCCTGCTTGACCTCATTATCGAGCCAATCGAGCAGGTGCCCAGCGATGCGCTTGGAATCATCGTCGAGCGGCTTGAAAGGGGAGTTGCGGTCAGCGGAATCGGTCTCAATGACGGCAACGACCTTGCTCAGATCAACACGCAATGTCTTCTGCCCGATCAGATCACCGGTTGCCGTGATCGGGATGGGCTCACGGTGCGGAGGCAGGGCAGAAGTGCCGTAGTAGATGTCGTGCATACCGAAGAGATCTTCGGACTGCCAGGTATTGACCTCGATGATGATCTTGTCGGCCATCTCCAGATAGGTGCGGTTTGCGCCTACTGAGGAGGTGGGAATCAACTCACCCTCAGGGGTAATGGCGGCAGCTTCAACAACGGCGACGTTGAGGGGGCCGAAGAAGCCCTGGGAAAGCTGCAAGGTGTGGTGTGACAGGTGCAGGTCGCTGTAGAGCGCAGAACCGTCATTAATCTTGTTCCGCATGATCGGGTCAGACTGGTACGGCGCGCGCCAATTGACGCCATCAACCTCAGCTAGGGCGCCGTCAAGCTCGGGAGCCGTCGATGCGCCTGTGAGGACGTTCACCTTGAAAGACTCGCCGCGAGCGTGAGCTTCCTTAATGCGGGCAGCAAGCGCAATCGGGAATTCCTTGGGATAGCCTGCGCCGGTGAAACCAGCGAAGCCAATCTGGTCGCCGTCGTGGATGAGGGCGGCGGCATCCGCCGCGGACATGACCTTGGCCTTGAAGCCAGCGTTCGCGATGCGATCAGACATCGGGAATCCTTCCTTGAGGGGTTTGTATCCAAACTACCGTGACGATATGCCAGGCGTGCAGCGGGTGGGTGAACTGTTTAGAAAACCACAAGCGCTAACGTCAGCCCAACTAGCGTAAAGGAGAAAACAACCTCCATGAGACCAAGAACGACGGGCTTGATGATACGAGATGGTTGGCGCAGCGGGCCAAGTAATGGCAATACGATCGCTCGGGCTAGCAATGCGATGAAGAACACGATGAAGACCGCAGGTAAGACATCCGCAATTACTGACAAGGAGATGACTGCGATTGCAATGAGGTGGTAAAGAATCGAGATGGCAAACCACGTCTTATCTCCCCGTTTGCGGATCATCGTCTTGACGACAAATACTGTTCCAAAGAAGTAGAGGAAACACATCAGCGCTAGCCATCGCAAGATGATGACGTCATGAGTGTTCCAGGCCCGCAGCAGGGCAAAGGGGTTAGGGCTAAAGACCACACAGCTAAAGATGCTTGCTGCGGCGATAGTTGCAGCACCAGATAGGAGCGAGCGATCTCGGCGTAAGTAAGTCAAGACCAAGGTG
>CAMQXE010000120.1 GCA_947038745.1 uncultured Propionibacteriaceae bacterium
CAGGGTGGCTACGCCCCGCAGTCACTGGTGCATCAAGGATACTATTTCGGCCAGCAGGGAATGATTTCAGATAAATCAAAGACGACTGCGCTATTGCTGTCATTTTTCCTGGGTATGTTCGGCATAGATCGCTTCTACTTGGGCTACACCGGTTTGGGAATTGTGAAGCTTCTCTTCAGTTGGCTAACGTTTGGTATCTGGCCGCTGATTGATTTCATCTTGATCGTGATGGATAAAATGCCAGATTCGGATGGGCGTCCGTTGGATCGCTAAGCATTAGGCGAACTCACTCGTAAAAAGCTGGCTACCTCGTAATAGAGGCAGCCAGCTTTTATATAAAGACCTTAGACTGCGATGTGTGCCTGGGTGGTGGTGAAGCGAGCGCTGGCGTCATCCCAGTTGACGATGTTCCACCACTGCTTGACGTAATCAGCCTTAACGTTCTTGTACTGCAAGTAGAACGCGTGCTCCCACATATCGAGAACGACGATGGGGGTCAGACCGATGGGGCAGTTGCCCTGCTGGTCGTAGACCTGAACAGTCTGCAGCTTGCTAGCCAGTGGATCCCAGACGAGCATGGCCCAACCGGAACCGAAGATGGTATTGGCGGTGGCCTCGAACTGCTTCTGGAAGTTCTCAAAAGAACCAAAATCAGCATCAATCTGGGCCTTGAGCGCGCCAGCAAGCGTTGCGCCGCCAGGGGTCATGTTCTTCCAGAAAATAGAGTGGTTGATATGACCACCAAAGTTGAACGCATACTTGCGCTCAAGGCCAGCGAGCGCGCCGAAATCGCCCTTGTCACGGGCATTGGCGATCTGCTCAGCAGTCTCATTGGCAGTGTTTACGTAGTTCGCATGGTGCTTGCTGTGGTGCAGTTCCATGATTTCAGGCATGATCGCCGGTGCGAGCGCGCTGTAGTCATAGTCAAGGTCGGGGAGGGTGTAGGCCACGGTGGTCCCTTTCTACATCAAAAGTGTTACCTCTATCACATCATTATCCGGCTGATTTGGCAGGAAATAGCGTAAAGTCGTAGGGCTATTTACTCTGATCTGTGGCAAAGTGAGCAAGGTGAATGATGCACTTCAAATTGTCCAACTAACCAAGGCATTCGGCAACAAAGTTGCTGTCAATAACCTTTCGCTCAGCGTCCCCCAAGGAAGCATGTTTGGTCTGGTTGGGCCAAACGGTGCTGGCAAGACCACGACCTTGTCGATGGTGACCGGCTTATTGCGTCCAGACAGCGGCCATGCCTTTGTACTTGGTCACGACGTCTGGGCTGATCCATTTGCCGCGAAAGCGCTGATGGGCGTCTCCCCAGACGGGGTTCGACTCTTTGATCGGCTTTCTGCCCGTGAACTGCTACGGTACTGCGGGCTATTGCGTGGCATGCAGACTGCCGATATTGAGTCACGCTCCCACAGCTTGCTCGACGCACTAGGGCTTGCCGGAGACGCTAATAAGCTCGTTGCTGATTTCTCTGCTGGCATGACGAAGAAGATCAGCCTTGCGTGCGCGCTCCTACATGCCCCGCGTGTTGTCTTACTTGATGAGCCGTTCGAGGCTGTCGATCCAGTGTCAGGTCAGGCAATTCGCGGAATCCTCAGCGACTATGTTCGTGGCGGTGGCACCGTCATCATGTCGAGCCATGTCATGGAACTCGTCGAGACCCTGTGTGACCATGTCGCCGTCGTCAATAACGGGCAGGTACTGGCCTCTGGCACGACCGAGGAAGTCAAGGGTGGTATTAGCCTCCAAGAACGCTTCTTGTCGATGATTGGGGTTCGCCAGACCGAGGGCTTGGAGGAGATGTCGTGGTTGCGAACCTCCTAAAACTTCGGTTTTCCCTTCTTAAAGGCTCGCTATCAGGTAGCACCGCACGGCTTGTGGGGTTTTGCTTTGCCATGTTCTTTGGGTTTGCAATCACAGTGGGTATGGCTCTGGGCTTAGGCGCTATGCGGGGGGTGGAGCCAGCCCCGCATCGAGCGGTACCGGTCATCATGTTGTCAATAGCGGCTCTGCTGTGGATTTGCATGTCGATTTTCGCAGCCGGTGTTGATGACTCCATGGACCCAGGTAAATTCGCGCTCTTCCCATTGCGTGCTCGTCAGCTCATGCCAGGCATGTTGGCCGGTGCACTAATTGATGTGGAAGGCGTCACCTTTATCCCGATCTTGATCGGTTTTATCTGGTGCTGGTCAACCTCAGTACTGAGCGGAATTATTGCTGCTATCAGCCTGACTATCGGATTGCTCGCGCTTATGCTGACGGTTCGACTTATCAGTACCGCCTTGAACTCTGTGCTCCATAGCCGACGGTTCCGCGACCTGTCCTTCATCGTTATCGTGTTGGCGATGTCATTTATGGGCATTGCCATGCAACTCGTATCGGCAGCATTTACTAGAAGTACCCCTGAGCAGTTGCAAGCACTGACGGGCCGGCCAACTCAGATCATTGGGTGGACTCCTATTGGCTGGGCAGCAGCTATCCCGGCAGCGGTAGACCAGGGTGCTTGGCTCGGTGCCGCACTTCGTTTTGTATTTCTACTTGTAATGACGGCGCTGTTATGGCGGGGCTGGGAGTACTTCCTGGATAAGGCGCTCACCTCGCCGTTAGAAGCTAAGAGCACCTCAGTAGGCGTCAAAGCAACGAGCTGGGTAGACCGGATATTCCCCGATAACGCTCGTGGCGCTATCGCTGCTCGCAGCCTGCGCTACTGGCGTCGGGACCCCAGGCATTTAGTGGCATTAGCAGTTCTTATCATCATGCCACTGCTATTTATTGCGCCAAGTATGATGCAATCAGAAAATACAACAGGGTTTGATCGTCTGGGGAGTTTAGCCTGGGCGCCAGTCTTATTTGTCTGGATGATTGGCCCGACCTGCAGCTCAGAATTAAGTTATGACGGTAGCGCGTTGGCAACTCATATCATTTCTGGAGTTAGGGGCCGTGATGATCGTCTTGGCCGTGTGTACTCCATCTTGGCGCTCGTAGTGCCGATCTTAATCGTCTGGTTTGTGCTAGGCATGGCGTTAAGTCAGCGTTGGTGGCTTGCACCAGCGACTTTGGGCTGTTCCATTGCCATCATGCTGACGGGAATTGGCGCAGCCTCGTGGATTTCGACGATCTGGAACGCGCCATCCCCGCCGCCGGGGTCTAACCCATTTGCCAAAGGTTCTGGGGCGGGTGCTGCTACTTGGTTAGGTTTCTTTGCCACGATGATTTTGACATTCGTCCCAGCAATACCAGCAATCATCTTTGCGGTGATGTCAGCAACAGACCATAGCGTGATCTATGGCTTGCTCTCCCTTGCCTGTGGGGTAGTGCTCGGTGAGCTGATGTTGTGGCTTGGGATTTACCTGGGTGGTAGGCGCCTTGATAAGCGCTGGCCAGAACTACTTAAGCAGGTTACCTATACCGGCTAGCAATTTGTTGCTGATAAGTAAATCTTGATGGGATAGAACCATTAGTAGACAAACATAGAATATGCCCACGGATCGTCTCTGATCCGTGGGCATATCCATGAGACACGTTGAGTGGAGGTACGCGTCTGGGTTGTCGCAGGCGAGTAAGAGTTTGCGCCCATCTCACTCGGCTACGTCTTGTCGCAGAACGACAAGTCTTATATGTAGTCGAGGAATGCACCCGGGACGCGATCAACCGGGAGGGCAGCGCCCACTCGGCTCGCATTCCGTAGGCCTCGACGGATTATCAATGAGCCATGGAGATTCAGGCAGTCCGGCTTAGCTTGCGCTTCACGGTTGCGGGTCAGTTCCGGATTCTCACCGGATTTCCCTGAATAACCACTGCTCACTCTACAACGTCGTTATTACATGGCGAAACCGGGTCCCAAAAGGAGCCCGGTTTCGGTTACAGCAGTGTGTCAAAGTTACTCGGAGACTGCGTCCTCAACGATCTCAGCAGCCTGCTCTTCAACGACGTCAACGACCTGCTCTTCAACGACCTCGGTTTCAACCGGGGCTTCGCCCTGGCAGCAACCAGTGCCAGCCTCTGCCATCTCGCCCTCAACTGGGGCCTCGCTCTTGCAGCAGCCACCGGTTACGGCCTCAATGGCATCGTCCTTTGCGCCAGCCCAGTCGCCCTGCTTGATGTCTTCGATGACCTCAGCAGCATCTTCCTTCACATCAGCAAACTTGTCTGCTGCCATGCTGGCAACGTCATTGACGGCATCGCGTGCCTTGTCCATCGCCGGCTCAACAGCATCCTTAGCCTGGCCGATAACTTCCTGGATTTTGTCGAAGATACCCATGAGGGCCCCCTTTTGTTTCTCGTATTCCGCGTCAGCGGTGCGTCACCCGACGCGCTAGTTCAACGGTACGGTGTCGAAGGCCATCTCTGCACCTTTTTAGGGGTTTTCTCAGGGACGGTGAACATCTAGAACCCGAAAACCCTTAGCGCTGGTGCGTCGAATAGTGGGAAAGCCCTGCTCGGCGAGCCAGCTTTGGTAGCTGTCGGCACCGAGATTTTTCCCGATCACCAGATGCGCAACACCGGCTGGAGCAAGGCGTGGCAACCAGCGCAATAGGAGCTCATGGACAGCAGGCTTACCAATGCGAATCGGCGGATTGGACCAAATCTCGTCAAAACAAAGCCCCGGATCAACGTCATCAGGTAGCAAAGTTTGTACCCGCTCAAGCCCGAGCCGGGCAGCATTGTCACGAGTGAGAGCCAAAGCCCGCTCATTTACATCGACGGCGATGATCTGACCATCTGGACAACGGCTAGCTAAATCCAAGGCGATCGGACCCCAGCCGCAGCCAAGGTCAAGAAAAGTACGGCTTGCCGGGGCGGGGGTACAGCTATTGAGCAGTAGCGCGGTGGCATGATCGAGATGGTCACCAGAAAAAACACCTCGTGAAGTTTCGACCTCAACTTTGCGGCCTGCCAAGGTGATTTGGATGCTTTGGCGCC
>CAMQXE010000121.1 GCA_947038745.1 uncultured Propionibacteriaceae bacterium
TGGAAGCGCGCTACCAACTGCGCCATAGCCCCAGCATCACCAACTGGCGACCTGGTAAACACTACCAAAGCCCTTACCTAAAAGTAAAATCCGTGGCCACTAAAATTCACCATTGGTCGTCGGTGGACTCACCACGCTCACTGTGGCCCTGCGCGACATTGTTGTAACTCAGCAACCGCCACGTCGTCAGCCGAGACGGCTGCAGAATCGCCCAGGAACAGTTCCGTGGCCCGGCAAGCAATAACGACTGCTCATAGCTCAGCCCCAGCAGACAGGCAATCCCCATTCGCGCGGCAAGCCCATGCGTCGCTACTACAACTGTCGAACCATCAGGAGCAGACTCCCCGATATCGGCAAGTGCCGCGGCAACCCGCTCCCCTACCTCCATCGCCGTCTCTCCGCTCTCCGAGCGACGCCAATCGAAGCCTTCTGCCAAAGAGCGCTGATACATCGGATCGATGGGGAACACTTCTTCCGAGGTCAGCCCAACCCATGAGCCGATATGAACCTCACGAAGCCGCTCATCGGTCACTACCTCAGGGCCTACCAACTCAGCGAGTTGCTGTGCGGTCGTATGAGCCCGCTGCAAGTCCGATGCGACGATCAGATCAGGGTGGTAGTCAGCCAACACCCGCGCAGCAGCTTGAGCTTGCGCAATACCGGCAGCATTCAGGGCAATATCTTCTTGTCCTTGGTAGCGCCCTGCGACATTCCAGTCTGTCTGACCGTGACGCCAGACAATGACCTGTTTAGCCGTCATAGCTGAGCCTCAACAGCCTCCGCACTCCGCTCCGTAGGAGGAACATCTTCTGGCAATGTGATCTCGGGGCAATCCTTCCAGAGGCGCTCTAGCGCGTAGAACTCTCGCTCCTCCTCATGCATGACGTGAATCACGATGTCGAGATAATCAAGCAGTACCCACCGCTTCTCGCTATCACCTTCACGACGCACTGGCTTATCGCCATGCTTCAAGAAGTTCTCCTCGATACCATCGACGATAGCGCCCACCTGACGCTCGTTGGTCGCCGAAATCACGAGGAATACGTCAGTAATAGCTAGCTTGTCAGAGACGTCAAAGGCAACAAGATTTTCTGCCTTCTTCTCCATCGCCGCCAGCGCTGCGCGGGTGGTGAGTTCCAGGGCCTTAGCTGTCGCGGTCATGCGTCTTCTCCAATGTCTTCAGGGTCAAGGTGCACGTACAAGCCGCGCTTCGTGATGTATTGCACGATCCCATCGGGAACGAGATACCAGATCGGAAAGTCCTTCACGACTCGGCGACGGCAATCCGTTGACGAAATCGCTAGAGCAGGAATTTCAAGAAGAGTTACTTTACCTTGTGGCAGGTGCGAAATATCGCCGCTATCCATCGGTACGCCCGGGCGCGATACCCCAACGAAGTGCGCCAAATTAAATAATTCGTCAGCACCACGCCAGGTCAAGATCTTCGACAACGCGTCGGCACCCGTGATGAAGAATAAGTCGACGTCATCGCCGCGCTCTTTCTTCAAATCTTTCAAAGTTTCGACGGTATAGGTCGGTCCAGGGCGTTCAATATCGACCCGCGATACCGAAAACTGCGGATTTGAGGCTGTTGCGATCACCGTCATGAGGTAGCGGTCCTCTGGCTGCGACACGTGTCGATTAGCCTTCTGCCACGACTCCCCCGTCGGAACAAAAATCACCTCATCCAGCCCAAACCGAGCAGCGACCTCACTTCCGGCAACCAAGTGACCATGATGAATTGGGTCGAACGTACCGCCCATCACCCCAATCCGAGGGCGGGCTTTCGTTGCGGTGACGGCAAGACCGACAGCCCCTGTATCAGTCATGCTGCTCTTCGTAATCACCCGTACGGTATGTACCATCAGCCTTCGAGCGGTGATATTCCGCATCCAGATGACGACGACGCTCAACCGATGGCCGGTTCGAGAGCAACCGCTCATCCTCACCACGGCGAGACAAAATCTCTGAGCCAGCCTCCACAGATGGCTGGAAATCAAAAACAACCGGATTCGATTCAGGGCCGATAGCGACGTTGTCGCCCTCACGAGCGCCCATATCGAGTAGCTTCTCTTCAACACCCAGACGGTTTAGGCGGTCGCCGAGATACCCCACGGCCTCCATGTTATTGAAGTCAGTCTGGCGGACCCAACGCTCAGGTTTCGTGCCACGCACGCGCCAGTAGGCTTCACCATCCATATCGTGTTCAAAAGTAATCGTGAACTCAGCTCCATGCGAGGCTGACCTTGGCTTCGGTGTAATGACGATGCGCTGAGGCTCAGGCTCGGGTAACGCTTTACGCCGCTCATTAACTAGCTCTGCCATCGCAAAAGTCAGTTCTTTAAGACCTTCACTAGATTTGGTCGAGATCGCGAATACTGGCCAACCAAAACGCTGCTTAATCTCATCATGGGTGATGTCGGTAAGGTCGCGCGCGTCGGGAACATCAACCTTATTCAGCGCAATCATGCGTGGACGATCCTCAAGACCGCCATATTCAGCAAGTTCGTGTTCGATGATCTCTAGGTCGCTAAATGGGTCGCGACCAGGCAAGTATGTAGCCATATCTACAACATGGACGATGGCTAGACACCGCTCAATATGGCGCAAGAACTCGTGCCCCAAGCCTTTACCCAAGTGCGCGCCTTCAATGAGACCGGGGACGTCAGCGACAGTAAACGTCGTATCGCCAGCCACGACCACGCCCAAGTTCGGGATCAATGTGGTGAAGGGATAATCAGCGATCTTTGGCCGAGCACGCGAGATCGCCGCAATCAGCGACGATTTACCGGCTGAGGGGAAGCCCACCAAGCCAATGTCAGCAACGACCTTGAGCTCCATGACAACTTCACGGGACTCGCCCTCTTCGCCCAAGAGCGCGAAGCCTGGCGCCTTTCGCGCCTGTGAAGCCAGCGCAGCGTTGCCCAAACCACCTCGCCCGCCCTGTACGACGACGTATTCCATGCCCTGGCCGGTGAGGTCTACTAGCTGCTCGCCAGTAGTGGCATCCGTGACGACTGTGCCGTCAGGTACCGCCAAGACGATATCTGCACCATCAGAGCCACGGTTGAGATCACCATGCCCAGGCTGTCCATTTGGCGCGCGCTTGGCTGAAATGCGGTGATAATCAATCAGCGTGGTCAGGCTGTCATCGACCCGCAGAATGATCGAACCACCATCACCACCATTGCCGCCGTCAGGGCCACCAAGCGGTTTGAACTTTTCGCGGCGCACCGAAGCACAGCCATGCCCGCCGTTACCGCCAGACAATGTCAGACGTACACGGTCAACAAATGAGGGAATAGCCATGCCACCAGCCTATCGGTCTAGGGGAGGTTCCCCAACCATTCTGATAAGTGCAAGACAATTTTTTCTCAACTGCCTAGCGTCACAACATAAAGATAGTGAAGCTGCTCAGAGATCAGGCTCGATTTCACCATCACCTTGAGTGATATGCCAACGCTCAAAACCATTAAAATCAGGGTGCGTCATTGACTTAACCGAATGTGCCGATAGATGGGTTTTGCCGCCGATCTGAAGCAGCTGTGGAATCAAACCATCTGAAGCATCAGGGGGTCGCGCTCACGCATCACATACATCATTGCCCCAGGGACAGAGTTATCCGCATTCTCTTCGCATAGCCACTGATACATAGGCTCATCGATGTTCATATCTTCGCCAAGCCTGACTCTTACACGTCCTACAAAATCAGCAAAATCATCAGGAAGAATATGAGCAGAAATTTGAGCGATCCATGGCGGTCAGCAAACTACAGGAAAGCACCTGTAACAAAGAAAATTGGGAGGACCGCACTAAGCGATCCTCCCAATTAAAATCTGTTTTACGCCTCGACGATGTCGATAACTCGACGACCGCGACGGATACCGAACTTCACTGCGCCCGGTACCAAAGCAAAGATCGTGTCGTCTCCGCCACGTCCAGTGCCTTCGCCTGGATGGAAGTGAGTACCGCGCTGACGAACGATGATTTCGCCGGCCTTCACAACTTCGCCGCCGAAACGCTTAACGCCTAGACGCTGCGAATTAGAGTCGCGACCGTTGCGCGACGAGGATGCGCCTTTTTTATGTGCCATCTCAGTACCTCACTTGATCCCGGTGATCTTGACCTGGGTGTACTGCTGACGGTGACCCTGTCGCTTCTGGTACCCAGTCTTGTTCTTGTACTTAAAGATCCGGATCTTCGGACCCTTGGTCGCGCCGAGGACCTCAGCGGTAACCTTACCGAGCTTATCCTTCTCGGTGACGCTCTTATCGCCATCGACGATCATGAGCGGGGTGAGCTCGATGCTGCTGCCAACCTCGCCATCGAATTTATCAATCTCGATGACGTCGCCAACGGCAACCTTGTGCTGGCGGCTGCCACTGCGCACGATCGCGTACACGACTACCTCTTCCGTCGGAAAAATTCTGGAAATGCGAGCTCTAAGCCCACTTTCGGACCCCTTCACCATTACCTAATGTCATGGCAGGAATACCGAAGGACAACTCTACGCGCCCGAAGCGTTTCGGTCAAACTGAGACGTTAATGCCAGCCATCGCCACGAGCAGTTGATTGCATCTTAGTCTGCACCCTACGCAATGCTCTGTCATAGAGCGCATAGCGAACCGGAGAGATCGGCGCCTCCCAAGCCTCAACGTAGTCAACGACGTCAGGGCAGAATGCGCTCTTAAATACGCCTAACCCGTAGTACTGATGATCCTTGTTATCCATCTGATCCGAGGGCGGCGTGCCGCACAGATCATGGGACAACGAGCCATGCTCATGCATGTACTCAATAACCTTCCACTGAAGTAGATGGCTGGCACCATTGACAGGACGTTCTCGAACTGAAGCGCCATCCTTATACGTGGATTTATGACCT
>CAMQXE010000122.1 GCA_947038745.1 uncultured Propionibacteriaceae bacterium
CGAGGAATCTGCCCTCTTTGCGCGTGATTTATATGAGATGTATATCCGGTACGCCGATGCGCGTGGCTGGAAAATTGAGGTCTTGGACACCCAAGACACCGATATGGGCGGCTATAAGTCCATCACCTTGGCGGTCAAGGGAGCAGCAGCTGCTGGCCCCGATGATCAGCCATATGGCAACCTCAAGTTTGAAGGTGGAGTCCACCGGGTTCAGCGCGTTCCTGTGACGGAAACTCAAGGCCGAATCCATACTTCTGCTGCTGGCGTTCTCGTATCTCCAGATGTTGATGATGATGAAGAAATTGTCATCGATAACAAGGATCTACGTATTGACGTCTATCGTTCCAGCGGCAAGGGTGGGCAAGGTGTCAATACCACTGACTCTGCAGTCCGCATCACCCATATGCCGACCGGCATCGTTGTGACATGCCAAAACGAACGTTCGCAGATGCAAAACCGTGAGTCGGCAATGCGGGTTTTACGAGCGCGCATGGCGCAAGAAGCTGCGGATCGTGCTGAGGCTGACGCCGCGCAAGCGCGTAAGTCTCAGGTGCGTACCGTTGACCGTTCCGAGCGGATTCGCACCTATAACTTCCCGGAAAATCGCATTGCTGATCACCGTATTGGGTACAAGGCCTATAACCTTGATGCAGTACTTGCTGGCGATTTGTCCGGAGTTATTACTGCGCTTAAAGATGCAGACCTATCTGATCGCCTTGCCCGCGTAGGCGAGTAATGATTCCCGAGCACGAGCGACGCCAACTAGCGGCTGCGTTAGTTGGCTGGGAAGCAGCACATCGTCCAGGCGGATATGAACTGACTGCTGCCCAAGAAGCAAAACTCGAAGCTCTGATTGCTCGTCGAGAGAAGGGCGAACCACTCCAACACATCACGGGAAGAGCATTTTTTCGCCATGAAGAGTTGATGGTGGGGCCTGGAGTATTTATTCCACGACCAGAAACTGAAGCCATGGTCGGCTGGGCATTGGCATGGTTACGTTCTTGCGGTATCGAACAGCCTCGCGTCGTCGAACTCTGTGCAGGGTCTGGCGCTATTTCCCGTGCAATCGCACGCGAAGCTAATGGGCTTTCACCACACCAATGGGCAGTAGAGCTAAGCGACGATGCTCTGACTTACTTAACGTGGAATCTTGCTGAAACAGACATTGAAATTGTGCCTGGTGCGATGGAAGATGCTCTGCATCAGCTTGATGGCACTGTCGATCTAGTTATTGCCAATCCGCCGTATATCCCGCTAGAGGCATGGGCATCAATCCCTCGTGATGTTCGTGATTACGATCCGCACATGGCGCTGTTTTCTGGTGATGATGGTTTAGATGCAACACGGGTCGTGGCACGAGTGGCTCATCGTCTTTTAGCCGATGGGGGAGTCGTCTGTTCAGAGCATGCAGAAGTTCAGCATGAGGTGATTAGTGAAGTGTTCCTTGCCCATGGCGGGTTTGACCGGATTCGCGATCATAAAGATCTGACTGATCGTTGGCGTTTTGTTACCGCGACACGGGTTGAGAAGGAGTAGATCGTGGCGATGCAGGTATTTTCTATGTCAACCATGGCATGCGGCTTAGCTGCTGCTGAGGCTGCAGTAACTGCGGGTGGACCGATTGTGTTTCCTACCGATACGGTCTATGGCATTGGCGCCGATCCCTATTCTGCGCAGGCAGTGCAGCGACTTTTTAAGGCTAAAAAACGCCAGCATGATAAGCCAATTCCAGTGCTTGCTGCAGATGTATCAGCGCTAGATGAGCTTGGCGTAGATATTCCTCAAGCTGCGCGAGAACTAGCAGCAGAGTTCTGGCCTGGTGCGCTGACTTTGATCGTACGTCGTAATCCAGCCGCATTGATGCATCTTGGCGACAGTGATGGCACGATTGCGTTGCGAGTACCGGACCATGAGGTAGCACGATCGGTGTTGCGGCGTACTGGTCCATTGGCTGTGACAAGCGCTAACATCTCTGGGAAACCAAGCGCAACGTCGTGCGCAGAAGCCTTGGCTCAGCTCGGTGAGGGTGCCGTGGTTTATCTAGATGCCGGTGAAACTCCTGGAGAGACGCCATCGACGATTATTGACTTTGCCTCAACGGTTTCTGGACATATCGTGAGGGAAGGTATCCTCACTGCACAACAGCTTCGTGCAATTGCTGGCGATCTTCAGAGCTAGGCATCACCCGCCAATGCACATCTTTGCTCAACCCAATCCCTGGGGGCCAAAAGCCCACACGACAAGGGCAATATACCTATTGCTTGGCGGGCTACTAGGCGTGCATGTAGGCGCTGTACCACTATTCATTGCCGGAGCGCTACTGCGTGGACACGGTGGATGTATCGCAGTACTTCTTGCCTTAGCCGTGGTGATTTTCTGTTTTGGTGTAGGTCAGGCAGTCCAGATTGGGCTTGCAGAATCGGCACCACGGGTAGTGCTAGCTGGATCGTTGGCAAGCTATGCAGCCCGGATGGGGCTACTTGGTCTATTGCTATGGGGTATGCGTGAGCACTCAGTACAGCTGCACCTCCATACGCGGGTCTTTGTCCTCAGCGTCGTCATCTTGACTGTGTGCTGGCTCATAGGTGAGATTATGACGTTTAGACGTCTACGATTCCCTGTCTATGACACGGAATATCTCTCACCAGAGGAACTACATAGGGGCGGCTTGCCATGATGGGTAAACATGCTGATAGAGTCTGACCTGCGTAAGACACCCGCTGATGAGGGCTAAGAATTCTTCTTAACCATCATCGCGGGGATTCTGCTGTGTAGCAGGGTCGTTTAGATTCTGGGCTTAGCTCAGGACAGGTCTTACGGCAATCAGGGTCATCCTTGGATGTGTTCTTGGTTTGGTCCTGATGCGGAGCGTGACAGCGTTTCGCTGACAGAGTCGTCAGATACGCCAAGAAAGGGAACCGAGTGAAGATCCTGGAGGCAGCGTTGCCCCTACTCGTTCCTATGGAGGAAGAAACACCTAAGTTTGGTGTGGACAACTTCATTTCACGTCGCCTGTGGCATGGAGCCCCAGCCTGGCTGAACAATCACCTGGCCCAAGCTACGGTCGGTGCGCTTCTTGTTATCGCCTTTTGGCTTTGGGTTTCTCGCAAGCAGACAATTGTTCCTGGGAAACGTCAGTTCCTTGGTGAGCAGGTCTATGACCTGGTGCGCAACACGATTGCTCGTGACACTATGGGGCCAGATTTTGAGAAGTATAAGGATATGGTGATGCCATTTTTCCTTACACTATTCAGCTTCATTGCAGTCAATAACCTTTTCGGCGAATTCTTCGTTTTCATGTTCCCGACGTTCTCCAAGATCGGCTATGCCTATGGTTTGGCGTTGCTGTCTTGGTTGCTCTACAACGGAATTGGTATCAAGAAGCATGGCTTCCTTGGCTACCTCAAACACACGACGATTCCTGCGGGTGTCCCATGGCCGATGTGGATCTTGATCATTCCAATCGAAGCGCTCTCGAATATCATCCTGCGCCCGATCACTCTCGCTCTGCGACTCTTCGCTAACCTCTTCGCAGGTCACTTGCTCGTCATGGTCTTTGTCGTGGGCGGCAGTTTCTTAATCAGCCATATTCATAGCCCGCTGATGCTCAGCGGTGGCTTCATTGCCTTAGTCTTTGCTTTTGCAGTCTTTGCGTTAGAGCTACTTGTCGCGATCTTGCAGGCCTACGTCTTTACTACTCTTACTTGTTCATATGTCGCGTCTGCTGTAGCAGACGAGCACTAATTTCCCCCTAGCTTTCTTCATGATGAAGAAAAACCTGAAAGGAACATGTTCATGACTCTCATGGAACTCACCGGTAGCGTTAACATCCTCGGTTACGCGATCGCTACTCTTGCTCCGGCTTTGGGCATTGCCTGGATCTTCGCTTCAGTTATCAATGGCATTGCTCGCCAGCCAGAGGCTCGTAGCGCAATGATGGGTGCTGCCTGGATCGGCTTTGCTGGTGTTGAGGCGCTCGCGCTGTTCGCCATGGGCCTTGCCTTCGTTATCTAAGCCATGCAGTTGCTATCGGGTAATCTTGGCCCGCTACTTCCTGAACATGTCTCTGAGATCTTTGCCGGTATTGCGCTGTTCTTGTTGATCTTTATGGTCATCAAAACTAAGGTATATCCGTCCTTTGAGCAGACGTACGCTAAGCGTGCAGCTGCAATTGAAGGTGGCATGGAAAAAGCTGAAGTAGCTCAGCGCGAAGCCGAGGAAACGAAACTGGCATATCAGCAAAAGCTTAGTTCTGCTCGTGAAGAGGCTTCACGAATCCGTGAAGAGGCTAAGGCTCAGGCTGCAACTCAAGCTGCTGATATTCGTGCCCAAGCGTCTTCTGATGCTGAACGTATGGCAGCCCAGGCAAAGGCCGCGATCGAAGCTGATCGGGCAATGGCTAAGACCCAGCTTAAAGCAGAAATTGGCTCGATGGCGACCGGCTTGGCTGGAAAGATCGTTGGCGAGTCCTTGTCTGATGATGCACGTGCGCAGCGCACTGTGGATCGCTTCTTGGAGGAACTGGAGCAGGCATGAGCCAATCTGTAGTGCTCAATCCCGCCGAAGCACGGCTGGGGGAGCTTGATCGCACCCTTGACACCCAGATTCCGTCAATGAGCTATTTGCTGTCGTCGATCTTCTAGACACCCAGTCTGGTCTACGTCGTGCTTTGACTGATCCGGCTCGCCCTGTTGTTCAGCGTCAGGAGTTGGTACGCCAACTCCTGGGTACGCAGATCGCACAGCCAACCCAAGCCGTCGTGATGGCAGCGGTGGCGTTGCATTGGGCATCTGGGCGTTCACTTGCTGCGGCCATTGAACGTCAAGGTGTTCGTGCAGTACTTCATGTT
>CAMQXE010000123.1 GCA_947038745.1 uncultured Propionibacteriaceae bacterium
GGGACTGGTCATCGGCAACCTGCTGGAACAGTGAAGACTCAGCGAGGAAGTCGTACACCAAACCGGAGCGCTTGAGAGCATTCTCGCGCATACCGTCGATGCCGCCATTGTCCTTGACCCAGTCAAGAACCAGACCCAGAACGTAGATCGGCCAGGTCGGCGGGGTGTTGAGCATGGACTCCTTGGAGTGGATCAACTGGTAATCCATCATCTGCGGACGGTTGGCATCCTCGGTGAAGGGCAGGTCGTTGCGCAAAACGGCAACGGTCAGGCCAGCCGGGGCCATGTTCTTCTGCGCACCGCAGTACATGCCGGCGTACTTGGTCCAGTCGATCTTCTCCGACAGGATGCACGACGACATGTCCGAGATCAACGGAACATTGCCGGTCTCGGGGATGTAATCCCACTTGGTGCCTTCGATGGTGTTGTTCTCACAGATGTGAACGAAGGAAGCATTGGGGTCGAGCTTGAGCTCTTCCTGACGCGGAATGTAGGCCCAGTTACGGTCGGCCGACGTTGCAGCGACGTTTGCGGTGCCGTACTTGGCACCTTCCTTGTGCGCGCCCTTAGCGAACGAGCCAGTAAGAACGTAGTCAGCCGATCCGTTCATCAAGTTCGCGGCGAGCATCGCGAACTGCAATGTCGCGCCGCCTTGAAGGAACGTGATATCGAAGTTCTCAGGGATCTCGAGAACGTCGCGGAGCTTAGCTTCCGCGCCCTTAATGATGGCGTCATACACCTTGGAGCGGTGCGACATTTCCATCACGCCCATGCCCGAACCTTCATAATCGAGCATGTCAGCGGCACACTTTTCGAGCACCGAAACCGGCAGCATCGACGGGCCCGCCGAGAAGTTGTAGATACGTGCCATGCTTAGAGCCTCCCAAGGCATTGATTTATTAGATGCGGCGCGCAACATTGCGCAACCTTCCACCTCCACGATAGGAGAGGTTACCCCCTCTGCGCTAGCCGGGTGGTGTTTATTGGTCCGGACCAAAATGTTATTGCAGACATCTCAAGGCTAACTCCACACGATTAATACCGTATTGGTGCACAATGCTTGCCAAAGGAGGAACTGATGCAAGCTCTAGTGGTGTACAGCTCTAATTCAGGTGTGACCGGTGAAATTGCGGCCTGGATTACCGATGAGCTGCAACAAATAGGCTGGCCAGCTGAGCTAGCCGAGGCAGCAGCAATGCCGTCCCCGGCAGCATGTGATCTCGTCATGGTTGGTTCTGGGATTCACGCCGGACACTGGCTACGCCCAGCCGTCGACTGGCTTGATGAGTATGCGGAGGAATTGCGACATATTCCCTTAGCAACATTTACCTCATCGCTAGGTATCGCCAATGGGGACCAGGAAGCCGTTGAGTCGGTCTGCGTCGAAGCCGCTGCCACTTTGGCCCCCATTCGACTCAAGGCTCTCAGCCATGGGGCTTTTCTTGGCGCTTATGATCCCGCTAAGGTCAAATTTTCTGAGCGCATCATCATGAAAGCCATGCACCAAGAACCTTGCGATTTACGAGATGAAGCCGTCGTACGCAGTTGGGCTCGTAGCGTTGTTGATCAAGTAGCTGCCTGTGCCACCCTCGCTTCTGGGACGTAGGCTGAGACCGTGAAGATGACATGGCACTGGCCGGAATCGGTCATTCTCATTACCGTGACGTTGGTTCTGGCAGCGCTCTGCCAGATCTTGATCAATTTGGCGATTCGCTCGGCGGTACGCCTGGCTCGACGTCGGGTAACGGATCATCGTGCTCAGCAAAACCGCGCTGGACGTATCTTGCGCGAAGCCACCGGCGTCTCCATGGACCGAGCCATGCAACGGACAGCGACAATGGGGTCGCTACTACGTTCCATGTCTGCTTTCGTGATCTGGTTCGTCGCCATCCTCATCATCATGTCGAGCCTCGGCATTGCGCTGGGGCCGCTCCTGGCAAGTGCCTCCGTGTTGGGCGTTGCGCTGGGTTTCGGCGCGCAAAGCCTGGTCAAGGACTTCCTCTCAGGCATCTTCATGATCGTCGAAGATCAGTTCGGAGTCGGTGATTTCGTCAGTATGGATGCTACTGAGGGCACCGTCGAAGAGGTGGGGTTACGGGTCACGCGCATTCGCGATATGGCGGGCAAAGTGTGGTACATCCGCAATGGTGAGATCACCAAAGTGGGCAATATCTCGCAAGGTTGGTCTACAGCCATGGTTGATATTCCGATCGCCTACACCGCCGACTCTTCACAAGCTCTCGATGTCTTACAGACGCTGGTAGAAGAACTCGATCTCGACGCCGAGTGGGCCAAGACGCTCCTCGAGCGCCCCACAGTTTTGGGAGTTTCTGACGTCACTGGTGCCGTCACGACTTTGCGCATCATGATCAAGACGCTGCCCAATGAACACTGGGCGGTTCAGCGCTACCTCCGCGAGCGCGCGCTCCAGGAACTGACAACAGCCGGCGTTCCAGGGCCAACTGCTACCTGGCTTCCCCCAAACTCAAGCAAATAAAGATCCAGATTTAACCTGTAGACAGGTTAAATCTGGATCTATAAATCTCTATCGAGTCGAACAAGTTCCGGTAACAGCACTTCGGCAGATCCCCGCAGTACGAAATCTGCAATATCGTCATACCCGGTTGGTTCTTGATTGACGATAACCACTGTCGCACCACAGCGCTTCGCCAAAGGAACCAGCCCCGCGATGGGATAGACCGACAACGATGTCCCCATCGCGATCAAGAGATCACAGGTCGAAACTGCCTCAATCGCATCGTCAATGACCCCATCCGGTAAGGCCTCTTCAAATAACACTGTGGTCGCTCGCACTATGCCACCGCAATACTGCCCCACCACGCGCCCGGCACAGCGCGGATCAGCTTCACCATCGCGCACCCGATCCACCATCTCGGTCATCGGTCCGGTCTTGCCACATTTTTCGCAGCGGTAGTTCCGCATACTGCCATGTACTTCGAACACAAGATTCGACGACGAACCCGCTAGTTGATGCAAACCGTCCGTGTTCTGGGTGATGATTGCGCGCAACCGTCCTTGCCGCTCCAACGCGACGCAGGCACCATGAGCCTGGTTGGGCATCGCCGTCCAGACCGGTGAATGTAACCGGTACTGCCAGGCGCGCAACCGCACGCTAGGATCTCCTAAGTAGTACGACAATGTGGAGATCTTTTCTGCCTCGGGATCGCGTGTCCAACGTCCATCTGGGCCGCGAAAATCTGGAATCCCGGACGCTGTCGAGGCTCCCGCTCCACTCATCACAACAACGGACTTAGCCTGCGCTACGAGCCGCTGAGCCTGGGATACCGTCATCATGACAGTGCCTTCTTCGTTTGTGCGAAGGTCGAGTTCTGCCCCTCTGCGTCATACTGGAATACGGTAACGGCAACGTCTTTTGGAATGTTGTAGCTAGTCAGCCACCCATGCGCGGCCGCTGTACCGTCAGGCTTTGTGTACTCCGCTGTTCCAGTTTTACAGCCCGAAATAATCCCACCCTCATTATTGAAATGCGAGATGTAATTACTCATAATGTCGCGCAGATACGTCACTTCTTGGCTAGTTAATGGGGTTGCTTTAATCTCAATTTTCGTATCCTCAATGAGATACGGCACCACCGTGTGCCCAGCAGAAACGCTAGCTGAGATACCTGTCAGAGCCAGCGCATTGGCTTGATCTGTGCCTTGCCCAAAGGTCTGAGGAGCGTATTCATTCTCATTTTTCACGTCAGGAACATGTCCGTAATCTGCAGGGAACCCCGTCTCGTAATCGACGCCAAATCCCAAACTGGCAGCAGCATCGACGAGCCCATCATGGCCGAAAATATCGCGAGAATTGATGAAGCCGGTATTGCAGCTCTCCCAGAACACTTCGCGCAAAGTGAGGTTTCCCGTACGGCTATCGGGATAGCCCGGATAGTTCTCGATTTTTTGACCATTCACCATGGCTCCCTTGGAACAATTCACCGGTGAATCTGGAGTCAAACCTTTTCGGAATAATGCCAGTGAACTCACGATCTTGAAGGTAGAGCCAGGCGCATTACGGTCCAAGTTTGGCGATGTTTGAGTCTGGCCGGTTGGCCCTGACGCCATTGCCAAGATCTTGCCAGTCGAGGGCTGCACGACGACGATAGATGTTGCGGTTGCACTGCTGGCAAGCTGCTGTTCCAAACGAAGTTGCCACTCTCTATCCAGCGTAGTTTTTAGATCGATACCGTGGGCTGCATCCACCTTTGTTGCCATCGCAGGAAGTATCTCGATGCTGCTACCTGGTTTTGCGGTTGGGGTGTAGTTCGCATCTCGTTTTACTAGATCCACGCGGTAACCATCTTTGCCGCGCAAAGTAGCGTCGTGCTGCTGCTCTAACCCACTCTGACCAATTTCTTCCCCGACTTTAACTGCTCCTTGGGATTTCTCTGCCTGTTCTTTCGTCGCCGGCCCAACCGAACCGAAAATATTGTTGGCAAATCCCTTTGTCGGGGCTAGTTGCATAACATTCTTTTGCGCAAGCCCGCCCTTAATCGCATCTAAACCGTTCGGCGGGAGATCACGGACCGTCACAGCGACGACAAAAGCCTGTGCACCGGCTGCTTGCACTTTGGCAAGAAAGCCCGCCTCATCAACCCCGACGAGTTGAGCCAACGCACGAGCCGATACCTCCACCTGATCTGCGGGGGTATTGGCTTTATCAATTCCGACGTCATAAACCGTATGCGGCTCCACGATTGGAACCCCACCCGCTCCCAAAATCCGTCCGCGAGTTGCCGGGATTAGCGATAAATCCAGCTTGGACTGCCCAGATAATTTTGGATAAACCGTTTGCGGG
>CAMQXE010000124.1 GCA_947038745.1 uncultured Propionibacteriaceae bacterium
GGCCGCCTGGTTCTCTTCACGGGCTCGTGTTTGCTCAAGTTCCTCGCGAGAACGAGTTGCCCGTGCTTCACTGGCGCGGGCAGCAAGCAGCGCATCCTCGGGGTAGCCGACCTCTTCAAGAACAAGGCCACGAGCAGCCATGACCCGGGCGTCATTGGAGCGGATTCCTGCGTCCCGGGTTGCACGCAGCCACTCCATGTCGCGCTGACCGCTACCAACCGCGACCAGTGCCCCCATGAGCGAACGAACCATTGAACGGCAGAAAGCATCAGCGCGAACAGTCGTTTCGATCACGCCTGATTCAGTGCGTACTGTTTCCATGAGTTGCAATGTCCGAATGGTGGTGGCGCCGTCGCGTTTTTTACTGAAAGCAACGAAGTCTCGTAGCCCTAGCAATTCCGTTGCTGCGCTATTCATCAGATCAACATCAAGCGGCTGCGGGCAGGCAACGACATAACCGCGCTTGAGTGGATCAATTGGAGTCGTTGGATCGGTGAGCCGATAGCAGTATCTGCGCCAAATAGCCGAAAACCTAGCGTCGAACCCGTCTGGGGCAACGCTGGCGTTGCGCAAGACAATGTCAGCAGGTAACGCCCGAGGGAGTTTGTACTGCAACAATCGCAAGGCGTTAGCCCCATCAAGATCTACATGGCAGACCTGTCCCTGGGCATGGACTCCCGCATCGGTACGGCCCGCGACTGTGACGCGAGGTTCGGCCGGCAGCCGTAGGACAAGACCCAGCCAGTGTTCCAATTCACTTTGAACCGTACGCATGCCAGGCTGGATGGCCCAGCCAGAAAAGTTGGTGCCGTCGTAGGCAAGATCGAGACGATAACGGATCATGCGGATACCTGGTAAGCAAGATCGAAAATCTGACGCCCAGCGTCAATGCCGCGCTTTTCAAATTTTGTGAGGGGACGCTCTGGGTCGCGTGGGGCCCAGTCTTCATGACAGTTCATAAATAGGGGATGCTGGTCGAGAACGTCGCGGGCATGGAAGGCGTAATCCTCCCAATCGGTTGCGACAAAAAGTTTTCCACCAGGTTCTAGGACGCGGGCAGCATCAGTGAGAAAGGCGGGTTGAATCAGGCGTCGCTTTGCATGACGCTTCTTCTGCCATGGGTCAGGGAAGAAGATGCGCAGCTCCCGAACGCTTCGGTCAGGGATGATCTGGCGGATGGCGGCGACTCCGTCGACGACCGCAAAACGGACATTGGACAGGCCTGCATCGCGTACGCCAATAAGGCTTGATGCGACGCCGGGGATGAACACTTCAAAAGCTAGATAGTTACATTCAGGGTGGGCGCTTGCAATAGCTAGAGCTGTTTCGCCTCTGCCTGATCCTAACTCGATATAGAGCGGGGCAGTACGTCCGTAGATTGCAGCAAAATCTAGCAATGGGGTATCGGGGGCAATGTCGGTATCGAGCTCGTTATGGGGGAGATCCAGGATAAGTTGCGGGCCGAGCGTCTCGAGCGCGCGTACTTGCCCTGGATTCATCCGCGGGCTGCGCCGGACAAAGGACACCACGTCACGTCGAATAACCATATTGATTAGTTTACAGGTCCCGGGAAGCGATGATCAGTGGATAGTTTGCCCCGTACTCGGGGAGAACTATCCACTCTTTGGGCCCATGCGAGAACCGGTGCGCATTGCGAGGTAGGCCCAGCGGTCGGTGAGCCAATCAGCTAGGGCTGAAAGCGGTTCCGGTTCAAGGGTGCAGACTGTGGTTCTGCCTATCTTTTGTGTCGAGATCAATCCGACCTCGATAAGAACTTTGACGTGTTTACTTACGGCAGCTTTTGATAGGCCAAGCCCAGCCCCTAATTCCCCGACGGTTGCAGGTCCAAAGCCAAGCTGCTCCACCATGGCTTCGCGTGAAGGATCACCTAGCGCACGGAAGAGTTCATATGATTCAGCCATGACAATAGTTCACCATATGGTGAACTATTTATTCTAAAATACCTAGTCAGCGCCATTTTTTCGGGTTTGCTATCGAAGTGAATCTCCCGTAAACTTGGTGGAGTTGTTTATCAACATGTCTTAATCATCATTCACACGGAAGTGGGTCACACCCGTGCCTACGTTTAGCCCCAAGCCCGGCGATATTACCCGGGACTGGTACGTGATCGACGCAGAGAACGTCACTCTTGGCCGCCTCGCCGTCACGTGCGCAACTCTTCTTCGCGGCAAGCACAAGCCGACGTTTGCTCCGCATGTTGATGGCGGCGACTTCATCGTCGTTATCAACGCAGGCAAGATTGCCCTCACCGGCAAGAAGGCCACGGACAAGCTCGCATACCGCCACTCGCACCAGCCCGGTGGTTTGAAGTTTGTGCCTTACGGTCAGCTCATCGAGAATGACCCCCGCAAGGCCGTCGAGCTCGCAGTCTGGGGCATGCTCCCCAAGAACCGCCTCTCGCGCCAGCTGATGAAGAAGCTCAAGGTCTACAAGGGTGCTGAGCATCCTCATGAGGCCCAGCAGCCCAAGGTCTACGAGATCACCCAGATCGCTCAGTAAGAACGGAACAGAAGATGTCTGATCAGATTGAAGAGACCGTCGTCAACGACGAGGCTCCTGCCCCGTTCGTTGAGGACGACCGTGAGATTGCTTACCGCTCGGAAGAGAAGCCTGCTGCTGCACAGCCGGCCGGTCGCCCAGCGATGATCGCAAATGGTGGCGGCACTGGCCGTCGCAAGCAGGCCATTGCACGCGTCCGCCTCGTCCCGGGTACGGGCAACTGGACCATCAACGGCCGCGCCCTTGAGGTTTACTTCCCGAACAAGATTCACCAGCAGTCCGTCCGTGAGCCTTTCGAGATCGCTGGTGTCGCAGGTTCCTACGACGTTATCGCTCGTATTCACGGTGGTGGCCCCTCCGGCCAGGCTGGTGCGTTGCGTTTGGGCGTTGCTCGTTCGTTGAACCAGATCGACGCCGAGGCAAGCCGTCCCGCGCTGAAGAAGGCTGGCATGCTTACTCGTGACGCCCGCGTCACCGAACGTAAGAAGGCCGGTCTCCACAAGGCTCGTAAGGCTCCTCAGTACAGCAAGCGCTGATCCCAGCATGGCCAGACTGTTTGGCACCGATGGGGTGCGCGGCAAGGCCAATGTCGATCTGACTGCCGAGCTTGCGCTCGAGCTATCAGTGGCAGCGGCTCATGTGTTGGGACAGTCTGGCGCGTTCGGCGGACACCGCCCGATCGCTTATGTCGGCCGCGATCCGCGTGCCTCCGGAGAATTTCTGGAGGCCGCGGTCGTGGCCGGCTTGGCGTCTGCGGGGGTTAATGTCGTGCGCGTCGGGACGATTCCTACACCGGGGCTAGCGTTCTTGACGCAAAGCTCTGGTGCTGATCTAGGCGTGATGTTGTCCGCTAGCCATAACCCCATGCCCGATAACGGCATCAAGTTCTTGGCTAAAGGTGGCATCAAGCTCGATGACGCTTATGAAGACGCTATTGAAGAGCAGATCCATGCTGAGTGGAAGCGCCCAACTGGTGCCGATGTCGGACGTATCTCGGTCGATTTTGGGGCTAAAGAGTCCTACATTGCGCACCTGGTGAGTTCGCTTGGAGCTGAAGGCTCCCTCGAAGGATTGACAGTTGTTCTCGATACTGCCAACGGTGCAGCGTCGATGACGGCTATTGCGGCTTTTGAGGCTCAAGGTGCCAAGGTCATTGCCATTCACCACGAACCTAATGGTCTCAATATCAATGAGAACTGTGGCTCAACGCATATGGAGGATCTGCAAGCAGCAGTTCTTGAGCATCATGCTGATATGGGCTTTGCTCTCGATGGAGATGCTGATCGCTGCCTTGCGGTGGATCATGAAGGCACCATCGTTGATGGGGACCAGATCTTGGCGATCTTGGCTATCGCGATGAAGGACAAAGGCGAGTTGCTCGGCGATACCGTGGTGGTGACAGTGATGTCGAACCTTGGTTTCCTCAATGCCATGCGGGAGCAGGGGATTAAGGTCGATCAGACTAAGGTCGGCGACCGTTATGTTCTCGAATCGATGAATGCTAATGGCTTTGCCCTCGGCGGGGAGCAGTCTGGTCACGTCATCATGAGTGAATATGCCACCACAGGCGATGGTGTTCTGACTGGGCTGCACATCGCAGCTCGGGTAGCTAGCACCGGCAAGACGCTTAAAGAGCTTGCCAGCGTCATGACGCGGTTGCCACAGTACATGATTAACGTCTCCGGCGTTGATAAGGCGCGAGCAGCGCTGGACCCAGAAATTAATAAGGCCACGACTGCGGTTGCGAAGGAACTAGGACACGCTGGCCGAGTCCTACTGCGCCCCTCAGGCACTGAACCGGTAGTTCGCGTCATGGCAGAAGCCACGACGATTGAGCTTGCTCGCGAAGTGTGTGAGCGGTTAGCGGCTCTGGTGAAAGAAAGACTCGCACTTTAGTAATTAAGAGAATGTGGTGCCCCTAGCCGTAAGCAGGGGCACCACTTTTATGTCGCTCATGCGTATTTATTGGGGGTGCGGCTATCGCTATTTAGGCTGGTGTAATGCCTGGAGGCAGGCTTTAGCAATGATGGTATGCCCTGCGGCATTGGGGTGGTCGCCGTCGCTTGCTAAGAGCCCGGTGATGTCGGTAGATCCGTCGGCGCCCTTCATCGGAACATAGGTATCGACGAAGGCGGCATCCTTCTCGGCCGCGATCAGCGCTAATTCGGCATTGACAACTTTGGTGAGTGAGTCTGAATTACGCGGGTAATTGTCGCCTTTGCTCCGCCCAACAACACCATCAGCGACGATATTCCAATAGCCCACCAAAAGAATTGGAATGTTC
>CAMQXE010000125.1 GCA_947038745.1 uncultured Propionibacteriaceae bacterium
TTGATAGGCACTGTGCTTCTTGCCCCTGGCCGAACTGCTCTGGCTACTGCGCGGGAAATCACAGCCGCCACGATGTACGTTGAAAATTTATGGCTGGCTAAAAAATCCATTACCTATTCTGCTTCTAATGACGTTGCTTCCGCCGTGCAGCACTACTGGTCGCTCTCTGCAGAAGAACAGTTCTACTTAGTTTGGCCAGGCCTAATCTTGCTTGGGCTTTTCCTGGCCCGACGTTTTTTCAAGGGACATACGGTCAAGACCATTGCGGCACTTCTGCTGGTCTTGACCTCTGCTTCCCTGGTGCACTCAATTGTGCTCAGTCACACTGCGCAAAGTACCGCCTACTTCGTCACCACCACACGTGTATGGGAATTTGGCATCGGCGCGCTAACCGCTTTCCTCTTGCGCGAATATGCCCCACCGCCACAACCAGCTTTGCTCCTTCGTTGGATTGGTGTGATTGTTCTGTTTACCTCTGGTTTTACGCTGAGCAAAGTTGCTTTCCCAGGTATGTGGGCTTTGGCTCCAACGCTTGCCACCGCTGCCATCATCGTCGCTGGGGATACCGGACCAACAGATCCGCTAACCTGTGTAGTAGAACTACGACCAACCCAATGGCTCGGTGATATTTCCTATGCGATCTATCTCTGGCATTGGCCCCTGCTTGTTCTTGGCCCGTTTGCCCTCGGCCATGAGCTGACTGGCTGGAATAAAGCACTCCTACTGATCTTGACTCTTATCTTGTCCGATGCCACTCGACGGTTCATCGAGATTCCTGGACAGCGAGCAGCTTGGCTAGGCAAGAGCAACGCCCGGACTTTCCTCGCTGTCGGTGTCGCTATGGCCCTCATGACTGTATCCGCGCAGACCATCATCGCTATCAAGACCAAAAGCCAGGCCTCCGAAGCGGCCTCCTTTGCTCAGCGTGCAGGTACCGATCCGTGTCTAGGAGCAGCCGCTGTACGCAATCAAGCCACGTGCGGCCTCAAAGCATTTAATGAATCCCCGATCACTACCGTTAATGAATCCTTTGCCCCATGGGGCGGGACTTGCGAATACGGCAAGCCTTGCTGGACTGGCGAACCCCCGAAGAAGGTTGTCATGTTGATCGGTGACTCCCATACCGAGTCATGGTTCTTCGCTATCAAACCACTAGCCGACAAAGCTGGATGGGGCATGATTATGACTGTGAAGGGTGGTTGCCCTACGAGCAATAGCCCCATCGTCGCATTCATGGGTAAGCCTCGCGATGGGCAACAATGCCTTGATTTCACCAACCAGGTGAAAGCCCAGATTGCTGAAGTCCACCCTGATCTAGTGATCAGCACCTACTTCACTGGGGAAACCTACGCCACCGAGCAGCAAGGTATTGATGGTTTCGCATCCTTTTTCAAAGAGATCACTGCGCTAGCACCTGTCGTCGTACTTAGGGATTACCCAGCGACGGGTGAAATGTTCATGCCCGACTGCCTGGCAACCCATGCAACTGATCCGACAGCATGTACGACGCCTAGGGGCCAGGCGCTTCTTCCTGATCTTGCGGTGACCGCCGCGAAAGCGATGAATGATCCACGCATCAACGTGATCGATTTGACCGATACCTTCTGCGACGCCTCTGTCTGCTATTCAGCGATTGGCACGCTACCGGTCTACTACGACCACGACCATATCAATCGCATTTTCTCTGCATCACTACAAGAACCGCTAGCACAGTACCTCACCTTCGGCTAGTCACCTTGTGCTGCAGTACGCTTTAGCGCCCGGTTACGTGCAATACGCAACCGCCGCTTCAAGGGACGTCCGATGTAAAGGCCCAGGGAAGCACCTCCAGCAACCGCTAGGCCGATGCCTAGCGCCTGCGCCAAGGTCACTAGCCCCAGGTAGAACTTTGGTGTCCCTGGCGGATAAGCCAAGAGTTGCATTAGCCCAGACATCAGCATCACGCCAGGTACGAGCGTCACGATCCCAGCAGTAGTCATTGCCGATGGTGGAATCCGCCAGCGACGAGCCAGGAACTCTGACAGCAGACCAGCGAGTACAGCCGAGATGAAGGCCGAGGTGATCAATCCCAGACCCAGACCACGCCACGCTCCAAGAAATACTAACCAGGTAATCGCCCCAGTAATACCGGCTGCCATAACGGCAACCCACGTCGATTGGCAGTACCAGCAGTACATCGCTGCGATTAGAGCCGAGCCTGCCAGAGAGACAAGCACCGGGCTCGACAAGCTGGGCGGGTCTGGGTTGATGATGATCGATAGCCCAACTGACCGAGCAAACATTAACCCGCCCAAAATACCGACGACGATACCGGACGTCATCATGACAACTTTAAGAATGCGAGCACCAGCGGTGACGTAGTTTTCGTCGATGGCATCTTGGAAAGCACCCACAAACACCAGCCCCACCAACAACATCACCGCACCGCCGACTACCACGAGAGTCGGGTCAATACGAGGTAGGCCAGGGATCTTATGTACGCCCAGCGATAATGCAGCCGCAACGACTGTAGTCACCCCAGCGGTGAGTGCTTGCGCGAAGAATGCCGGAACTCGATAGCGAGTCAGCAAAAACAAGGTGCGGTCACACACGGCGCCAACGATAAAAGCCAATAGCGCTGCTAGCCACGACGTCGAATAGATGGGCACGACTGAACCTGATACCGCAGCCGCAGACAGTGGGAACACCCACCAAGGATTCTGATGCGGTTTTTTCACTACTCGATGAACACGTACCTCAGCCGCTTCAAGGTCGATCCTGCCAGCCTCAACCGCTCTCACGATATTTTCGATCTCTTGGATGGAGGTGTTGTTTACCCCACGCCCCTGCACTGGGCGCATAAGAGCCAGCGGAATACCTGACTCTGAACCCTCCTGGGCCAACGTCACCAGCGTTGAAGTTACCTCTACCGCAACGGAACGATCACAAAATTGCTCACAGACAGTGATAGCCGCTGCCTGCACTTCGCTTGCCGAAATCCCCATAGACAGCAAGACATCTGCAATATCTGCGGCTAGCGTCATGGCCCGAACGTTGGTACTGGAATGCTCATGCGCTACAACGGTCATAGCCATGACTGTATCGGCGTTTATCCCCAACCCGGTAGGGGATTCCAGCAGTTATTTTGCTCGGTTCCTATTTCTGCTCCGGTTCAGCCCACTCGGGCTGCTCGAACTCGACCACACCTGAGTCCTCATGTTTGGTCGCTGTTGCTTCGTCCTTCGCTTTAGATCCCTTCGCTGGGGCAGCCTTCTTCATTGCTGCCGCCGTTAGCTTCTGAGGTTTTCCCTTCACGAAATTAGCAAAAGTGTTCCACTGAATTTCTGTGGAACTGATAAACGGCCAGTTGCTGTGATCAAGATCACGGGTAGCAGCCGCGACAAGGCACTTACTGATCCATTGCTCCTCATGGCCTAGGTACACCGCCCATGGCAAGCCCTGGGTGTATAGCTCCTCGGATATTTTCTCCTCAAGATCGGCCAAGGTATCGCTGGAAAGGAAGTTAGCAAAACCTTCGATCTGAGTGCGATAGGTCTTTGCTTCCGCGGTAATCGGTTGGGTTGCATAACGACGATTTTCGACCACTATGAGGGCGATAATGAGCACCGGCACAACAGCCGCAGCCACACCTGGCACGATACTCGTAGAAAAAATAGCTGCTACGCATAGGGCAATATCTCCTGCTGCGAGCGCCCCGAGGAGAAGGTAACCCCACAGCGATCGCGCGCGCTTGGGCAGCAGAAACCCGCGAACCAGATGTTCTTTTTCAAGTTCCTCTTTTACCGCACAGGAGATCTTACCTAGGGCGGCTGAGCGGTGTTTAACATTGACATCCATATATGTTGAAGCAACATCGTAAGCAATGCCTGCCAGTCCTGGAGCATCAGCACTACCGTCATTTGGAGATAACGTGACAGGGCAATCCATTCCTAAATGGATGACATTGTCCAAATCAAGCTCAACCAGAGCCGCCTCCGTGACTCTACTCGGGTTATTCGAAGCAGCTAACTCGGCGCCAGCAAACACTGGTAATTCCGGGGGCAGCGCACGAATATTACGAGCCGCACGATTTGTCTGCGCTCGGCGCCACATACCGAAACCTGCTCTGGCTAGAGCTGCCGCTACCAGCGCAGCAGCCAGTGCAAAACCTATCTTTTGCTTCGCAGTACTGATATAGACCGGGTGAGCGTTTGGCATCGAAGATTTAGACGTCTGAACTTCGAACCAGCCTCCGTGGAAGTCATATCCACGAAATGTCACAGTAGATCCGCTGACCCGACCTGAACCATCACTGATTTTGCAAGAAGTATCATCAGCATAGGATTCCGAGCAAGCAGTAGCAGTAATATCTCCGGGCATCGTTATTTTTAAGCTCGGAATAGCGCTATTCTTCGCGTAACTAGTAGCATTCAGAGGCGGGAAGAAGAAAATCGCTTTATCTCCCTCAATCCTCACAGCATGTTTCACGGTATACGCTACAGTAAGGTGCGTTTGCTCATCATGATTAGCTAATGTAATACCTACGTAGCGACAACTTTTATCAGCTACGTCAAAAGTGTAGTCAGTAACTTTAGCCGTCGGCGCAGTCACATTAGTAACTGTGACTGGAGAAACCTCAAAAGCATACTGACGCCCGATCCCTGCGCGCGCCCGTAGTGGAACGCAGAAATTATCCGACGCTGGCAATTCCGCAGGCATATTGACAACAAGATCAGCGACAACATGTGCAGTGC
>CAMQXE010000126.1 GCA_947038745.1 uncultured Propionibacteriaceae bacterium
GCATCCTGCGGATCCTGTGGTTACGCCACCTGCTGATCCTGGGGTTGTTCCAGCGCCGGGCGGTTCAGATAATACGTCTTCGTGGGGTCTGATTTGGCCTGTCAATGGCCCTCTTACATCAAGCTATGGCTGGCGTCTTGACCCAGTGACTGGATCATTCTCTGCATTGCATAATGGTCAAGATATTGCAGCCGGATGCGGTACGCCGGTGCGTGCTCCAGCTTCTGGAACTGTGACTAAAGAGTTCTGGGATGGCGGCGGCGGCGGAAACTACTTGATGATGGACAATGGCCGACTTAATGGGACCTACATCACCACGGGGTTTGCACACCTGCAAAGTTATGCGGTGGGAACTGGCACTTATGTCAATCAAGGCGATGTGATTGGCTACGTCGGAACGACTGGATGGTCTACCGGCTGTCATCTCCATTTCATGTTGTTCAATAACGGCACGATGACCGATCCTGTGCCGTACATGCCGTAATAAAACTGTGTAACGCCCCTGCTTTTGCGGGGGCGTTACGTATTTGCCTCGATACTGCCCCCAGACTTTGACAGAATAGAGCTATGCCACGTGAGAAGGGGCGCAAACTCGTCGCCCAAAACAAGAAGGCCCGACACGACTATCAGATCGGGGCAACCTTCGAGGCCGGGCTCGTCCTGCAAGGAACTGAAGTGAAATCGCTTCGTCAAGGACGGTGCTCGCTCCAAGATGCGTTTGCCACCGTCGATGACGGCGAGGTCTACTTGCGTAATGCCCACATTCCCGAATATGAGCATGGTACGTGGACCAATCACACGGCCCGGCGTACCCGAAAGCTCCTGCTTCATAAGCAAGAGATCGCCAAACTCTTTCGTGAGACAGAGTCCAAGGGCGTGACGTTGGTCCCGCTGTCGGTATATTTCAGCGACGGTTACGCCAAGGTTGAATTAGCGCTCGCCACAGGTAAGCGCGAGTGGGATAAGCGTCAAACGCTTATTGAACGTGAGCATAACCGTGAGGCACAACGAGCAATGTCAGATTCAGTAAAACGGGGGAATAGGGCATGAAGCGGATTGCGAGCCTGATAGCTGCTTTTTTCTTGGCAGTTATTGCAGGCGGAGTGATGATTGCTCCAGCGCAGGCTGCGTACTCGTCGGACACGACGATCAGCACATGGAATGCGCTCTATGAGGTTCAAGCTGATGGCACAGTGCATGTTGTTGAGGAGCTGACCTATCACTTCGGTTCGAGTAGCTCCCACCATGGCATTACCCGGTGGCTACCGATCCAGGAATCGTGGTCGAAGGATTCAAAAAAAGTACGTACCTATGACGTCACAATGCAATCGGTGAGCGCTAATGTCGCGGGTACGGTCACTGACTATACGACGAAGACAGTCACCAGCTCTTCTGACAAGAACCTCAAGGGCGTGGAGTACAAGATCGGTTCGGCGAACTCCACAGTGCCAGCTCACGTCATTACGTACACCTTGACCTATGACGTCAAGGGGCTTATCACCGAGGAAAATGGTCAGGCTGTTGCTTTTATTGACTTCGTTCCGGCCGATATCAACAAGACCACATCGGCAACGATCACGTTGCGCACTCCGTCAGGGCCAGTAGGGGAGCCAAACTGCAAGGTGGGGGATAAGAACTCAGGTAAGTTCTGCAGCTCCATGAGGCTCAGCGATACGTCGGTTGCTTTCTCGGCGAAAGACCTGGCTGGTGGTAGCAATGCCATGACAGGTGGCGTTACCTTCCCGAAACTTGAAGGTATGGATACCAATGTCCATCTTGCTGACAGCGCTTCTGCCGCCGCTAGCAAGAAATTTACTATTGGCGGAATTGGCACGATTATTACTGCAATCGGGTCATTCATCACCGGGGCATGGTGGAGCGCAAGCGGGGGCGCGATGAGCGCTTCTTGGGTGTGCCTCCTGGCGTTGCCCCAGCGGCAGATCAGGGATACACCATTGGCCGGGATAACAAGCCAACGATTCCGGTGTGTTTTGCACCTCCTCGAGGCGTTACTCCGGGCGAGGCGGGAATGCTCGACGACAGCATCGTTGATGTGCGTGATACGTCGGCGACTTTGGTCGATCTTGCTGTGCGAGGTGCTGTCAAGATTTATGCCGACGACGAGAAAAATATGCGGGTTCAGTTGCTACGCCCTGAGCTTGCCACGGCTCTTCATGAGCAGGCTTTGCTCCAGAGTATTTTTGCTGGCGTACCGCTAGGGCAAGAAGTTGATCTCTCAGTGCACGGCTCAATGTCTGAAGCGCATGACGCGGTGACCATCGAGATCCAGCGTCTGCTTGAGCATCGTGGATGGTACAAGCGTATGCCTGGAGCACTAGACGCTAGCGCTGGCAGCGGGCTTGGTTGTATCGGCATGGTTATTGGTATGGCGATTTTCTTCGGGTCAGGGATTACGGCTCTGCTGACACAAATGTGGTGGCTGTTGCCGTTGCTGCCGCTGGTGATTGTCGTGATGATGATTAGGCATTGGCGCTCCCTAGGGCAGCGCTCGGCTCAAGGGCGTGCAGTGGCCGATCAGATCGTTGGTTTCCGTGAGTATTTGGCGACGGCTGAAGCTGATCAGATTCGTTTTGAAGAAGGCGAAGATATCTTCTCGAAGTACCTGCCATGGGCGATTATCTTCCAGCTAACCGAACGGTGGACCAAGATCTGCCAGCAGCTAGTGGCAATGGGGCGGATTAGTAATGCGCAGCCTGATTGGTACTACGGGCCTTGGTCGTACGGCTACTTCCCAGGCGATGCTTTTGATTCGACAATTACTGACGCAATGACTGTCCCGTCGAGTGATTCCGGTTCTGGTAGCGACTTCGGTGGCGGTGGCTGGGGTGGCGGCGACGGTGGTGGCGGCGGTGGCGGCGGCGACTGGTAATCGTCATAAATCATAATCAACGGCGGTCCCGAGAAATCGGAACCGCCGTTGTTATGTAGCTGGTTAGTTTACGTCGACGAGATCGCAGACGAAGATGAGGCATTCGCCGGGCTTGATGACGCCGCCGGCGCCACGATCACCGTAGGCCAAGTGAGCCGGGATGATGAGGGTACGGCGACCGCCGACCTTCATGCCCTGCAAGCCGGTGTCCCAGCCGCTGATGACCATGCCCATGCCCAAGGGGAAGGACAGCGGCTCGCCGCGACCGTAGGAGCTATCGAACTCTTGCCCGGTGGACTGGGCTACGCCGACGTAGTGGACGTCAACGAGCTGGCCCGCTGTCGCTTCTTTGCCAGTACCGATGATGTCGTCGATGATGACGAGGTCGGCAGGGATCTCTGCCGGAACCTGAACCTGTGGCTTTTCCATACGCCAATGGTAGCGGGGTGTGCATGATCGTGGGCAGAGCACGATAGCGAGGAGAAAATCGTTGGGAATGTGGAGTGCTTGAAGCTACACTAGAGATGCTGGCGTGCCAGTGTGACAACTCAACAGGGGGATGATCGGTTTCGACTCGGGACGATAGTTCCAGGAGAAGCGGGCCGAGAAGCCGTAGTCAACTCGTTAATGTCCTACGGAAACCAATAAGTGCCAACAATACGCGCACTGACTTCGCTCTCGCTGCCTAAGCAGCCATCGAAGGGTTAGCCCGGGGTTAGCCTTTGCTCCGGAACCTAGCCTCATTAAAAAGGCTTGCTTGTCGCGCTATGTCTGAGGGCGCGACGGGGACTTTACTCAGGCTGGGCCTGGCCACGACGTGCTGACGCGAGTGTGGGGGCCAAGTAGACCGATTAGTTAGCTGCGCCCGGAGAATGTCTGGTTCATCTTTTGAGGACGCGGGTTCAATTCCCGCCATCTCCACAAATTCCTGCTTCGGCGGGAATCCGATTCATCCTGTTGGCTGCGACGGCGGCCCCTTGTGGGGTCGCCGTCGTGGCATTCCAGCTCGGTGGCTAGGGCATCTTTCGCTCGGTATCGCTGTCTCTGAGTCCCGAGGATGCTAGGCGCGCTGGGTATAATATTGTCGTCCATGAGTTCTGTGACCATCCGACTCGCCAAGGTGGCGGATCTGCAAGCCGTGATCGACGTGGAGCGCCGGGCGGATGCGCGATTTGCGGCGCACGGTTTGGCTGCCGTTCTGGAGGCGCCGCAAGCTGGGGTGGGCGATCGCCTTCCTGCCCAGACCGATGGGCGTCTTTTCGTAGCCGAGGACGAGTCGGGCTGCGTTGTCGGGTTCGCTCAGGTCGATCTGGTTGACGATGAACCTCACATCGAGCAGGTGAGTATCGATCCGGATGCCGCCGGCCACCGTATAGGAGCACATCTGATGGGAACGTGTGAGGAATGGGCGAGGGCTCATAGGCACAACCGCATCACGTTGTGTACATATCGAGACGTTCCGTGGAACGGTCCCTACTACGAAGAACTTGGGTGGGTCGCGTTGGCTGAGGACAAGTGCGGGCCGCAGTTGCAGGGTTTGCGTATACGAGAACGGGAACTTGGCCTGGAAATTCAGCCTCGTCAGGCCATGGTGAAGGATCTCATCCTTGCTAGCTCTGGCAGATCAGAAGCAGGTGCGCTCGTAGGGAGATGAGTTCGACACAAGCCCCCTGAGCTCCACAAATTCCTGCTCGGTAGGAATCCGATACATCCTGTTGATGATGGCCGCTCCTTCTGGGGCGGCCATCATTGCGTTGTCAGGTGCTTTCTGCATTAGGAGTAGTCGG
>CAMQXE010000127.1 GCA_947038745.1 uncultured Propionibacteriaceae bacterium
AGCCCGATTGCGACAGCGACCGAGGTAGAGGCTCCTCGCGCGAAGATACTAGCGCTCGTAACAAAGGGGAAGCTCGCAGTGGCCAATGCGGTGATTGACGCTGGCATTGATTGCATCTCTGATTACGCGGAAGCTAAATGCAGCGGATATTTGATGCTAATCACGTCGTCTGGGAATCTTCTTGCCTACGATCTGTGGGGCGCGGTCACCCCAGGATCGGACAGTTTTATTGGTGCGCCACCTGCTGATATGAAAAAGCTGATTGACAGTACTTTTGCGCACGGAACCAAGTTACAGCCCTTGTATGACGAGTGGGATAAGTGCATAAAATCCGGCAAGCTGAGATGCAGTTCAGAGGAATATCAGGCAGAGCTCTTGCTGCTCCTCGACGATCTCAAAGAGTGGGAAAAAATTAAAGCGTAATCCAAAAACTGAAACGTCCATACCCCTAACGCTTGTTAAGGCATGGACGTTTTTGCGCCCCTGGCAGGATTCGAACCTGCGACCTAGAGATTAGAAGGCTCTTGCTCTATCCAACTGAGCTACAAGGGCTTGGCTCTATGTAGTCTACGACTCTTACCAGGGGGCACGCGAGTCTGTTTCAGTTCAGTCGAGGTCAGCTAAGAGATCGGCATACTCTGGATGCTTGTCAATCCACGAGTGATAGTAGGAACACTGCGCGATTACGCGATGAGTGCCTTTGGCTCGAACATCATCAAGGGAATACTGAGCAATGGCTCCGGCTACACCCTGGCCTTCGTAGGCTGGTTTTACCTCGGTGTGGGTGAAAGCAATACATTCAGTTCCCCGACGGTACTCAGCAAATCCTGCAAGCTGGCCGTCGAGGAGCGCTTCGTAGCGGCTCTTGGCTTCGTTCAAGGACACGCGAATATCGCTCATGAGTACCTCCTGAATCGTGGGGTTACTTGAGAGACTAACCGGGTTCTGTGTAAAGTCCAGCCCTATTTCAATTTTCTTCGCAAGGTTTTGGTTTTAGATCTTGATCTTGCAAAGATTTTCGTGGAGCGCACCTTCGGGCCGCTACTCTGGATGTCATGGCTAATCGCGAGCAGACCCACGAGTCAGTTGAGCATGCTCGACGTCGGCGAAACGGACTGCCTGCTCCTGTAACAGCTCTACCGCCAGTTTGGTGGCGCCGTCCTGTTCTGTGGGCCACCGTCGCCGCAGTCGTTATTTTTGCGATCTGTCTTTACTTCCAATGGCGACTTTTCAGGCCACAGCTGGTAGAAGGACGCTATATCGGGTTCCCCCCAGAAACTATCTGGCTCTCAGCTAAATATGCAGCCCCAACAGTCGTCGGGTGGTGTATTGCTTTCTTTCTGTTAGATCGCTGGCGGCCCCAACGGCTACTGGTGCCACTATTCGCTTTGGGCTGGGGCGTAAGCGTCGCCACATTCCTTTCGCTGCAAGTGAACTCTTGGGCGTCGGCGATGTTAGGAGCAGCAGGAGAGAATGAGGCTGTTGGTGCCAGCGTAGGAATCTACGTTGCTCCGTTTGTGGAAGAAGCAGCTAAAGCTAGCGTGCTTTTCCTTGTCGCGATTTTAGTGCGCAACCGTCTCACCTCGAAGCTCTCCACAGTGACTCTTGCAGGTCTGTCTGCTGCTGGTTTTGCCTTCACCGAGAACATCATCTATTACGCTCGCGCTTATATGTACGCTTCACAAGATGCCTCTGCCGGCGATCGGATGGAAGCGCTACAGTCGTTGTTCTTCTTACGCGGTATTTTGACCTGCTGGGGGCACCCTTTCTTTACGTCGATGACAGGTATCGGCATGGCTATTGCCTTGCGTGCTCGGAGCAAGAGTGTTCGTGTCATCGCTCCAATTACTGGATACCTAGTTGCATCGTTTTGCCATATGTTCTTTAACGCTCAGGCGTCGAAGAACATGGACGGTACCCAGATGCTGAAGCTCTTCGGTATCTTCGCGCTATCCTTCCTCGTGACAGCCATCATTTTTGCGTTCACGAATTGGCTCCAGCAAGGAAGATTGATTCGGGCTCGGCTTACTGATTTTGTTCAGATGGGATGGCTTCCTGCCACTGACCCAGTGAACTTCGGTTCTTGGCGACGCCGACGTAAAATGTTGTGGCTAGCATTATGGAATCGTCAATGGCGAGCCACGATCAGAATGATCAGAGCTGAAACGGAGCTGGCCTATCTACGCGATGGTGTTGTCAGAGGCATCATTGACGACACTGCCAGCAGCCGAGTCCGTGAACTCTTCGACCAGATTCGTAACTTGCGTCCTTGTGCTGTCGCTGATCCCACGGGGGTCGTTCGTCGGCGGCTCTTTAAACGGAAGCCTAAAGCGATAGCACCAGTAATCCCTGCCTATGTAGGAACTGTGGCTATTCCACCGCAGACGATGCAGCCAATGGCCGCACCAGCCCCAACCACGGCTCAAAACGGCTACGCTTCCCAAATGACACCATGGCATTAGTCCATTGCTGCTAACCCCAATCCATGAGGAGAACGTATGCCCAGTGGTCAGCTTGGCGTTTCGCTAGGCCAGCTTCGTGATGCGCTAGCCCCAGTCCGGTTGCCGTTGCCCCTGCCTGGTTCAGCAGCGCAACAACAGTCTGCGCAAGAAATCGTGTCGCAGCTATCGGACTACGTGCTGCCTCGTCTAAACACCATCGACGCGCCGTTGCTGTGCGTTGTCGGCGGGTCTACCGGTGCAGGCAAATCCACTCTGGTCAATTCGTTGATTGGGCGTAAAGTCACAATTCCTGGTGTCATTCGTCCCACGACTAAAGCTCCTGTTTTGGTATCACATCCTGACGATCAGCGCTGGTTCCTCGACGACCGGATTCTTCCCGGCATGGCGCGTACTCACGGCGCGAGTTTGGATTCTCGTTCGCTCCAGCTCGTCGCTGAGCCAACATTGCCTCCGGGGCTTGCCATTCTTGACGCTCCCGACATCGATTCGGTAAATGCGGATAACCGAGCGCTGGCTGCGCAGCTACTCTCTGCTGCTGATCTGTGGCTCTTCGTGACAAGTGCAGCTCGCTACGCTGACGCTGTTCCGTGGGAGTATCTGCGTTCTGCTGCCGAACGTTCAGCAGCAGTTGCTGTGGTATGCAACAGAGTGCCACCGGCAGCGATGGAAACCGTGCCAGGGGATCTAGCTCGAATGATGACTGAACGAGATCTGGCGCAGTCACCGCTTTTTGCAGTGCCAGAGACTGGAACAGACGCCGACGGGCTGCTCCCCAATGCTGCAGTTTCTCCGATTAGGCAGTGGCTAGCTAGCCTGGCTGCCGATGACCGGACTCGCTCTGCGGTAGTTTTACAAACCCTCGACGGCGCTATCGGCAACCTCACCCAGCGCGCTCCCAGAGTCGCACAAGCTGTGCGTGACCAAGTAGGTGCAGTCACCTTACTCAAAGAGGACGTCGACCGTAACTTTGATGAAGCAAAGCGCGTCATCAGTATGCAGACTGCTGACGGCACGCTACTTCGTGGTGAAGTGTTAGCTCGCTGGCACGATTTCGTCGGTACCGGGGAGTTCTTCCGGGCACTTGATCAAAAAGTCGGTTGGCTCCGCGACAAGATCAAGAGCGTTTTCACTGGCCCGCCCAAGGGCGCAGAAAATGTCCAGGTAGCCGTCAGTGCTGGTTTGGAAATGCTGATCCGGGAAGAAGGAAGCAAAGCAGTAGAGCGTGCTGAAGCCGCCTGGATGGCACATCCTGCCGGACGTTGGCTGGTGCAAAATAGCTCTGATGATCTGCGCCGTACTTCAGCAGCATTTTCACGTAGCGTTGAACTAGCCATCCGTGATTGGCAAACTGACGTCATCGAATTAGTCTCGCAGCAAGGCATGGAAAAGAAATCCACCGCACGTTTCTTAGCCTTGGGCGCAAACACTATTAGCGTCGCCCTGATGATCGCCGTATTCTCTCTAACCGGTGGTGTTACCGGTGCTGAGATCGGAATTGCTGGTGGCACTGCGGCTTTGTCCCAGCGGATTCTCGAAGCAGTATTCGGAGATGATGCAGTTCGCCGGTTGGCGCAGATGGCAAAGGATTCCTTAGATAACCGAGTCCATGCAATTATTGACGCCGAGCGGCAGCGATTCTATGCAGCGCTTGCTGCACAGCAGGTAGAGCCTGCTCAGATTGATGTCATTGACGCAGCAGTACGCAGCGTTGAAGATGCTCGTGCTGCAGAAGGCCCACTAACTATTGCAGGGCATGATCCGGTGAAGGATATTGCCAGTTCGCAGAGGGCAGAGTTGCCCAGCGCTAATGATCCAGAAGTACATGATGCTGAGATCGTGGGGGAGGCCCGATGAAGCGCAACAATGGTCTCGTCGATGACGTACGTTTGCTTGCTCGTGCTGCTGAACTATCCCAGGGGCGGGCCGCCGCTGAGGTTGTTGAACAAGCTCAGCGCGTATCAAGCAAGGTAGATAAACGCTTAGCCTTTTCTGGGGACGCAACGATCGTAGCGCTCGCTGGAGCAACGGGTTCAGGTAAATCTTCAACTTTTAACGCCGTGTCACAAACGACTTTTGCACGTGCTGATGTTCGTCGTCCAACAACATCCAAAGCGATGGCTGGAGTCTGGGCACCGGAACTGTCGCAAAGCTACACCGATATCTTGAACTGGCTCG
>CAMQXE010000128.1 GCA_947038745.1 uncultured Propionibacteriaceae bacterium
CCTAGCCTGGATCATTGTGTACTTTGCGATGTACAAGAAAAACTTTAATTCTGGAGATATATCGGCTACGAAGAGTGCCATTACTTTGCTCACTATCGCCGAGATCCTGTTCTACCTTGGCTTGATCGGCGCAGCCGTATTGGCCGCTTTGCCCATCATCAACAAGGGCAAGAAGACCTCTATTCAGCCTCAGAATAACTATGGGCAGCAAGCCAATTACGGAACCGCCCCTGGTACACAGCAGCCATACGGACAGGTCGAACAACCATACTGGCAGCAGACTCAATATCAGAGCCAACCAGCCACCCAATATGGCATGCCAATGCAGTACCCGACAGCAACCCCTGCCCCAAGCCATCAATCGCCCGCTTCGCAATACGGCGATACGGCATCAGCTGCGATAAGCCAACCAGCCAGCCAGCCCAGCAGCCAGTATGGCGGAGGCGAAGCAGCCCCTAGCACTCCGGAAGCACCCGCGACGACGTCACAATACGAGACCAGCGCTATTGAAGATACAGTCGAGACCAGCTCCACAGCTGTTGAAGATACAGTCGAGACCAGCTCCACAGCTGTTGAAGATGCGGTCGAGACTGGCTCCGCAGCCATCGAAGATGAAGTCAAGACCAGCGCTATTGAAGATGCAGTCGAGACTGGCTCCGCAGCCATCGAACAGCCACTACCAAATCCGCAAACGCCATGGGGTCAGGCCCCGCAGGGTACTAATCCATGGACCCAGCAGCAGCCACCGCAGAGCTAAAACAGATAGCAGTCAAGACGCAGAAATCTCCTCATCGCGATCGTTGCGATGAGGAGATCTCTTACGTGCTTGAGATCTTCAGCTTCCAATAATCTGAACGATAATCGTGTATAGCGATAGCCCGCACACCAATGACGTCGTACCAATAAATACCGCCAGACCACGCTGGGTGATTTCAACCGCAGCCTGCCCAGCCCCACATCCACCACGCACTGCTGAACGACGCACCTGACCAGGAACCATGGCCGAAGGCTGCTGCGCAAAACTCGGAGTTCGCGGAAATACCGTAGCTACTGGACGTCCAGCACGCGTGCGCGCCGGCGTCACCGTCGGGCTGGGTTCCAATGTAATGGTAGCCATGGAGACTCCTTCATGTGTGGGTATTCGTTCATGCATCCGAACACCCGTACCTATGTTCGATAACTAGAATGACAGACATTGGCAACTTTGTCGAACATCTGTTCGAACAGCGTGTTGCACTTGCCACCCTTTGACCCTCTCATCCGCCACTGACAATTTCATCAATATGCGACTCGCCAGTACACATGTTTGATTCTTTAGGGTGCACTCTCTAAAGTCAGACCATGACCCAGAACAGCTCAAAAATGCAGCGTGGCCGCCCATCAAATAAATCCGTTTTGGACCAAGTGGGCAATGTTGTTGAGCTTGTCGATGGCAACACCGATGCTGACGGCCTAACTCCACGCCAACGCAAGCTGCTCACGGTCATGCGCGATTCCATCGAATCAGTTGGCTACCCCCCAACTATCCGCGAGTTAGGGGATCTAGTTGGTTTGGCTTCACCTTCATCTGTCCAACATCAGTTGCGCCAGTTAGAGGCCCGTGGCTACATCCACCGCGACCCAAACCGACCTCGCGCTATGGTGTTACGGCTACCAGATTCGCTATCCCCTGTCTCTAGCGATGATCTTGACGTTACTGATATCAATAATTCTTACCCCACAGCAGTCCCGGTTCCTGTTCTAGGTCAGATTGCTGCAGGTGGGCCGATCTTGGCTGAAGAACGAGTCGAAGACGTGATGGCGCTACCTCGCCAACTCGTTGGGCAAGGCACATTATTCATGCTTGAGGTCAAGGGCGAATCGATGATTGATGCTGCAATTTGTAGCGGTGATTATGTCGTGGTCCGGCAGCAACCAACTGCTGTCTCTGGGGATATCGTGGCCGCCCTGCTAGGCGATGAAGCCACTGTTAAGACCTTTAAGCGCAAAGATGGCCATGTCTGGCTAATGCCTCATAACCCAGCCTTTGAACCAATTCTTGGAGATGAGGCCACTATTCTCGGCAAGGTTGTTGCGGTTCTGCGTCGCGTGTAGCTATGCGGGTAACTATTCGGGTCAAACCTGGCGCTTCACGCGATAAGGTTGGCGGACGTTATGGAGATAGCGCATTGATAGTAGCGACGAGCGCTCCAGCAGTCGATGGTCGTGCTAATACTGGTGCGATTCAAGCCATTGCAAAGGCGTTCCAGATCCCAGTTCGTGACATCATTCTTGTAACCGGGCATACCTCGCGCACCAAGATCGTAGATATTCCTGATACTTGTGCTGCCACGTTCGAACAGCTCCTGGGCTAGGCTTCGCGGGATTCTTGTAACCGTCGTAGCGCAGAGATAGCCTGTTCGCGATCTGACGTAGTCCAAAAATCTGGCATTGAGGCCCGCAAGAATGAGCCATATCGAGCTGTTTTTAGTCGGGGGTCCAAGATCGCCACTACCCCACGGTCGGTGCTTCGACGAATCAATCTTCCCGCCCCTTGAGCTAGTAAAAGCCCAGCATGGCTAGCAGCAACCTGCATAAATCCATTACCGCCTGCCTGCACAACTGCTGCTTGACGCGCTTGCAGCAGCGGCTCATCTGGGCGTGGAAACGGAATCTTATCGATGATAACTAGTTCGCAGGTATCACCGGGGACATCGATACCCTGCCATAGCGAGACTGTGCCAAATAGACAGGTATTCGGATCTTGAGTGAACTGACGCATCAGCTCTGGTAAATGCGCGTCACCTTGGCATAGCACTGGAATGTTTGGCAATTCACGGCGGAGATAATCAGCAGCCAGTTCTGCTGAGCGCTGTGCAGAGAAAAGACCTAAGGTACGTCCGCCAGCAGCCCAAATCAATTCTGCGATGACAGCAAGCTGCTCTGGCCCTATCCCCTCCCTTGATGGGTTCGGCAGATCGGTAGCGATATAGCAGATGCCCTGCTGCTGATAGGAAAAAGGCGTCCCCACATCAATACCGGACCAGGCCATCTCATCATTTTTATGCAGCCCTACAGCCCGAGCTGCTGGCAGGAAATCGCCCCCCAGCTTTAATGTGGCAGAGGTCAGCGCAGCTGTCTTTGGTTTCAAAATAGCTTCGCGAAGTAAGCCCGCGACATCGAGCGGCGCAACGACGACCCAGCGCCCCATCCGGTCATTCTCACTGACCCAGATAACATCGTTATCGCTTAGCGCAGCGATCCGCTCTGCGATGTCAAAAATCTCACTAACCGCGGCATGAACCATGCGCTGCTCTGGTGTGGATTCCTCACCGCCCAAAGAACTCAAGATGCCACGGGTCACGTCGCGAAGCCGCTGAAAGAACATAATCACAGAGCTATCGGCAGCTTCAATGCGAGCCAAAGGCGCTGCTGCTAGCGCATCGTTGAAGTCCTCCACAAGCCCCAGCAAGTCCATGCCCTGCTCATCATTTAGAAAGTCAAGAGCCCTACGAGCAGTACGCTCCAAATGGCTCGGTACTAGTTCTTGAGAGGCGGCACCTGTGACTCGACTGGTGAGTTCGTGAGCCTCATCGATGATGACGATATCGTGCTCTGGCAAGGCTGTACCACCGTGCATAGCATCGATGGCAAGCAGTGCATGATTGGTCACAACAAGATCTGATTCACGGGCAATCTGACGTGACTTCTCGACAAAACACTGTTCTCCGAACTGACATTTCTGCGCCCCCAGACATTCGCGAGCGGGGACAGATACCTGCTGCCAGGCACGAGCAGAATGAGCCGGAGCATCGTCGCGGTCTGCAACTTTTCCAGAGCGTAGTTCCAGCTCGGCCCAGTCCCGTAGCTCCAGCACCTCTGCGCCAAGGACTGATTCAGCTCCAGCACCGCTAGCTTTGAGCGTCTCACTCAACTCACCGGCATCGAGCAAGGAGTCCTGCTCGCTAACCACGCCTTGGCGCACTTTGAGCAAGCAGGCATAGTTTGAGCGACCTTTAAGGATGGTTGTTCGAGGCGTCGAACCTGTGACACGTTCGACTGCCTTGAGAGCAACGGGAATATCTTTATGCGCAAGCTGGGCTTGAAGCGCAAGCGTTGCAGTCGCCACGATCACCCGACTATTGGGGTTCTGTGTGAGATGAGCTAACGCTGGTACTAGATAGCCCAACGATTTCCCTGTCCCGGTACCGGCTTGAACCAGCAAATGCTCACCTGATTCAAGGCTGTGATCAATGCTGTGGGCCATCATAAGCTGCCCCTCGCGCATGGTCCCACCAAGATCCTCAACAGCCACGGCTAGGACCTGGTTGATGAGGGAATCAGACATACGTACAGGATACCGGCTTAATTGGGTTAGCTACCTAATTAGAGAGTAGGTACGACTTAACTGCTGCTGGCCGCAGTTCAAGTTCTGCCAATTCTGCTGTGCTGAACCATCGGGGAAGATAGCGATTATCTGGCGCTTGACGTAATACTTCTGGTCCTCCGAGCCGAAGGTCACCAGCTACTGTGGTTGCGCAGTAAAATACTTGGACACTTCCGGGATATTCCAACCGAAGTACAGGATCACCATCAAGCTCAGCGGTAACTCCAAGCTCCTCTTGAATCTCTCTGATTGCGGCTTGGGC
>CAMQXE010000129.1 GCA_947038745.1 uncultured Propionibacteriaceae bacterium
TGCACCCCATCAGCGATACAGTGAAAATTATCGAACCGGATAACCCTACCCGGCCATAGCGATAGGAATATCATGAATCATAAGATCATGGGGGGGTGGCGGCACTAGCAGCGCTACCCATACTGCTGGCACCCACTGCCCCTGCAGCTGCTGCACAAACTGAGCCACTAGCCCGTACCTACCATTGGACATCCATCGGGGTGTACTCCAGTCTCTCCACATGTAAGGCCGAGGCTGCAAGCCGAGTTGATGGTTTCTATGCACGAAATTGGCTTTGCCAATATACTGCAGTTAACAATTATGTACTATTACTGCAAGTAAGTGATGATTCTGGAATGTAACCAGGGGCGGGGCTGCGGAATAGCACATCTTCACCCAGCCCCGCCTCTCACTAATAAGAAGTTTGCATGCTAAATATTATTTTACGGCGCATCCTTGGCGATTGGCGACGCTGCCTTGCCTCATTCCTTGCGGTTTTTATCGCAGTTACCTCATTTGTGGTACTCACAAGTACTGCTACTACTCAATATTTACAGACCATTTCAACAGCGGCGGATAACTACCGTGGCGCCTATGACATCGTCGTTCGGCCTAAAGGTTCAGTTCGTCCACTAGAACAAAGCGAAGGGCTAGTGCGCTCAGCCTATCTCACCGCAAACTATGGTGGGATAAGTTTTGCTAACCTTGAGGCGATCCGCCAAATTCATGGAATTGAAGTTGCAGCCCCAGTCGCGGTAGTGGGCTACGGAACTGCTAATGCAGCGATTCAGCTCAATGTAAAAGATCTACTACCCGCTGGCACCGATAAGGCCATCTTTCGTTTCCATAATACTATTTCTTCCCGCAATGGTTCTTTTACTGCCGCTGGCGATATTGGCTATATCTATGTCAGCCGCACTCTACAATCTGCAGAAGATTCTATTGATGGCGTTCGCGTTGCTGTATGTCCAGCTTTTGGCGGTAGCTCGACCGGAAAAGCGCCGACGCTGAAGCAATACTTAATCTCCTATGCCGGCTGGTGCACTAACAATGAAGGAACTATCGGCGATGCCGAATCTGGCGTTATCCACATTGATAATGCTGGAAATATCCCATACTTGATTGCTGCTATTGATCCGGCAGCCGAAGCACAACTCGCCGGACTTGATAAAGCAGTAACCACAGGACGCTACTTGCAGCAGCAAGAGCCCATAATCGAAGAACGCAAATCTGGCGAAGTCACGATCAGCGGCCCAACCACCCCTGCTCTCATTAACGGCAATCCTGCTGAACTTGATCTGACGCTCACCTCAGCAATAGAACAACTCCCCCAAGATGCCATTGCTGGCTATGTCGCTACTGTGGCAGGCACATCAGACCCTTCACGTATTGGTTCTTCATTACATAAAGCCCTGGGAGATGTCCCGGGCGTTACTGTACGGACTCAAACAAATACCGGGGCCGATCTTCAACAATTAACTCTTACTTCACTCCAGCCAGATAGTCTTTATTCTGCTGCACCAACCCGGCAGATCAACACCTTACGATTGACTCGTCCTAGTGATATCACTGTCGATCAAACCACTAAAAAGAGATCTGTTAATCCAGTTCAGCTTAACCCCAATCAGGAATGGTACCCAGCACCCCTTACTGCACTAAGCGATGGCGTACGTTCTGTTACTATCGACAATTCATTTCCTGCATCTCTAGTTTCAGTTGGAGTTTACGATCCAGCATTAACTGCAACAAACGGCTCACCATTGAGTGCACTCCCAATGGAAACATATAGAGCCCAGCAGATCATTCCAGCAGACCCAGCTACGAGCGCTATCACCGGGCCAGCGCTACGATTCAACGGCAACATTCGTGATTACTATCAAAATCCACCAAGCGCGCTTATCCCTCTCGATACGTTGAAAACAATCAGAGGATTTGACACCGATCCTATTTCTGCAATTCGGATTAAAGTTTCTGGTATTACTGGCATGGATGATCTATCTAAAGAACGCATCCGCTCAGTTGCTGAACAGATCAAAACCACCACTGGGCTCGAAGTCGATATCACCGTCGGTACTTCCTTGGCACGGGTCTCTTTGACTTTGCCAGAACAATCAGGAGTACCTTCACTCAATGTTGTGGAGTTGTGGTCTAAAAAGGGAGCTGTCGTTGCGCTCGTCCAAGCAACAGACTATAAATCGGTCATGCTCTCTATCTTGATCTTGCTTTCCTCGGTATTGACAGTAAGTATCACGACTGAAGCCAGCGTCACTGCACGACGTCGAGAACTAGCTCTTCTCTCAACTATTGGTTGGCGACCTCGCACTTTACTGCGGGCCGTCGCTATCGAGCTGATGCTGATCGGAGCAGCCGCAGGAATCGCCGGAACCCTGGTCAGCTATCCCATTACTAAGATCGCCCAACTCACCTCGAATCCGCTCCACACTTTCGTAGCCATTCCGGCAGCGATTATCGTGACTCTACTTGCTGGGCTTAGTGCAGCAATCAGAGGAGCTAAGACCCACCCGGCTGCGATCTTGACCCATGGTCCACAAGTGCGACGCACACTACGTATCCCTGGTCGTGGCGCTACCTGGCTAGGCATTATTGGACTACTAAGACGCCCATCGAGAGTTCTTCTCGGCGCTAGTGCAGTAGCGTTAGGAGTTGCCTCAATCACGGTACTCACTGAAATTAATCGGGCCTTCCGAGGCAGTATCACCGGAACTTTGCTTGGTGAAGCCGTCACGATTAACGTCCGCACTCCCGATCTTGTTGCCGCAGGTTGTCTTGGGCTACTTGGCTTAGTCTCTGTTGCCATGGTTATCTTCATGGGACTTACCGAAGATGCCGCCATGTATGCCTCGCTCCAAGCCATCGGCTGGAAAGACTGGCGGATCGGCTGGATCGTAACGCTCCAATCGCTCATTATCAGCGCTATTGGTTGCCTTCTTGGCGGTGCATTAAGTTTGGCCGGTACGCATTGGCTTATCTCCACTATTCCTCCAGCACTATGGCGAACTTGGCTTCAGATCAGTGCCGGAGCGCTTGCCCTTACTCTCTTAGTTGCGATCGTTCCAGCACTATGCATTATGGGGATGAATACCGCCAGGACGCTTACCGTCGAATAGCAAGTGCTCGCAACCTCAGTACAGGACCGTTGCCAACTCACCACACTGATGAAACCCGACACTGCGGTATAGCGCCAATGCTGGGGCATTGAAATCATTGACATAGAGCGTCACAATTGGGTACTTCTGTTGCGCCTTGGCAACGACACCTGCCATCATCGGCGCCGCAAGATGCTGCCCACGCAGTGCAGGGTCTAGCCACACCCCTTGCACCTGGCACATCATCCCAGCCGGTGCCGCGAGATCAGATTTATAAATAACGGCTCCGTTCTCAACGATGCCTAACCCTCGCCGCTGGAGCAGCACCTCTCGAATATGTCCGGCATATCCTGTGTCGCCGCCCGCCATCGGGTCTACCCCAACCTCATCGGTGTACATCGCGATGCTCGCAGCCAAATAAGGCGAAAAATCATGAATAGAAATGAAATCTACTCGCGGATCGGGAGCTACTGCAGGCGGCCCGTCGATAGCTAAGAGCGGCTGACTCCAGCGACAGTCTCGTGGCCGCTTCCACGCCCTGTTCCACCCCTGCGTCAGAGCGTCGAATAACAGCCGGACCTGACGCGCGTCGCCCATGATTGAACTAGAGCAGCGGTACGTTCCCAGCTTCGCAGCGAAGGCCTGCGCTAGTTCTGGGGTATCGACGTTGATGGGAACCAGATTCGCTCCAACATGGAGAGCCGCAACTAGTTCCCTGCCGATGAAAGCACCAAGGACGTCGCACCCTAGCTGCCACCGCTCAACGCCATAACGCATGATGCGTGATGCTACGAATAAGTTGTGAGCAGGCCGTCGCCGACACAGCTCGAGCAATGCAGACTGGTCAGCATCAGTGAGGATACGAACCTCGACCACTTACGCGACGCTCACCACAGGAGTGCCTTCGGCTTCCATCTCTGCAGCGAGCCGTTTGGCCTCAGCCAGCAAGGTAGGAACAATATCGGCTTCAGGAACGGTTGCAATGACATTGCCCTGGATAAAGATCTGACCCTTGCCATTACCGGCAGCGACACCAAGATCAGCTTCACGTGCTTCTCCCAGCCCATTCACCACACAGCCCATGACCGCAACACGAATCGGTGCTGTGATGTCATGAAGCCCATCGCTGACAGCATTAGCTAAGCCCCAGATATCGACCTGCGCCCGGCCACAGCCCGGACAACTCACAACCTCCATCTTGCGCTGACGCAAATTCAGCGATTCCAAGATCTTGCTTCCAACCTTGACTTCCTCAACTGGATCGTCAGAAAGCGAAACTCGGATCGTGTCACCGATGCCTTCAGCTAGCAAGGCACCAAAGGCCACAGACGACTTGATCGTGCCTTGGAACGCTGGGCCTGCCTCGGTAACCCCAAGATGCAAGGGGTAGTCACAACGAGCAGCCAACTCACGGTAGGCCTTAACCATGATGACCGGATCATGGTGCTTGACCGAGATCTTGAAATCGTAGAAATCTACCTTCTCGAACAAGGCAGCTTCCTGAAGCGCAGACTGAACTAACGCCTCGGCT
>CAMQXE010000130.1 GCA_947038745.1 uncultured Propionibacteriaceae bacterium
CCAAGCTCGCCTAGCGGTGAGCCAAGATAGCGTGGCACGCAGTTCTCAACAACGCAGGACCAGAGCCTCACAAGAGCTTCCGCATTCTCTAAGCTCAAGAATGTTGTAGCAACATCACGCACAAGCGGGTCGGATATCAGAACAGACAATCGTGCGCATTCATCTAGGCTCAATACTGGCCCCGTACCGCTACTGCGACTCAGGAACTCATGTACAGCACTTTTCCGCTGCCCTAGTGATTCCGTCGAACTCAGCGCAATTGCATGAGCGAAAGCCTCCGTAAGCTCTGCCTCTGGACGCGAGGTTATACGATCTGCAAGTGCAGACCGAGTCGCAGCTTTACTCATGCCCGCAAATACTGCTTCCGCAGAAACTGCCGAACCCGAGCTATCCCATGGATAGCCCTCATCAGGACAAAACTCACCATCGATACAAAGCAAGGACCACCACCGCTTAGGAGTTGCATGCACTGCATCTAAGACCAAGCGACCGCACTCAGTAAGCACCTGCGACAGTGCCCTTCCTGCATCTTCACGATCTGCACACATTGCTACAGCGCAGACAGCAGTAGCCCCAGTTCGTAGACGCTGTGCTCGGATAGATGCACACAACTCATCTGGATACTGGCCGGCGATAATATCCATCCGCGAGGTAAGCACTATACGTTTATTTTTAAGCCAGACCAGAACCAGGCTTTCCTCAATCTCAAAGCCGACCAGATAAGGCAAAAGAGTTAGGAGTTCTTCGGTATTTCCCAACCGCAGTGTCGATGTCGTCATGTATCTAACCATGCGAATCTTGTCGCAGTTCGATGCATGAGTTCTTCTAGACTGTGGAGAACACCGCCACCACTACACATTGTGGACAGTATCGGCTGGCACCGCAATGAGCCAGTTACTTACTATGTGAAGGCCAGATCAGTTTCGAGTCATCTCAGATTCAAACGCAACCGTATTGCTCTCAAACCGACACCAATCACGCGGGCGCTTCGGAGCAGAGCTCAATAATGCTATGCATCGATATAGACCGGATCGCCAACTGAGGCTTGCTGGAACACAACCTTGATGTTTTCCATGTCGCGCACCCCGATGCAGCCATGAGAATGAACCCCCCAGCCATACTGTGCGAAACCTACCGAGTAATGGATACACATATTGCCGTTGAAGCACATCGAGTACGGCATTGGGATAGAAGAGCCGAACATTGTCGATGTTACGCCGTTAGCTGACTTGTGGTAGACCGCAAATTGACCGAGAGAAGTTGGCATTTCAGCAGATCCAAAGACCGCGTCCAACGTCATCACTACTTTATCGCCCACGATATAGGTGAGCTTATTCTCTGAAATCTTTGCGCAGAAACCACGCCCTGCTTGAGCTACCGCCTTCTTGCAACCGTCAGATAAGGTCATGGTTCCGCCGGTTGGTTCAGGAGGAGCTGACTTACCGTCAAGCTGCCACTGCGCAGGTTCGGGAGTAACCGAGACTAGGTAATCCCACGTACGCTGATCCACCTCACCAGTAACAGCAATTCCTTGAGCCTTCTGAAAGCTCCCCACTGCAGCAGTAACTGCCGGAGTGAGAATGCCATCAATAGCGCCGGCGAAGCCAGCGATATTTTGTAGACGTACCTGTAACCCACGAATTGATGGGGAACCCGCAGCAATGATCGTTTCTCCAGGAATCATATTCTTCAGTTCAGCATCGCTTGGGGCTTTGGTCTCTTTCTGCAAGAGATCCCAGGTAGCTGAGTCCAAGATGCCTGTCACTGGAAGATTCTTAATCTGCTGGTACTTACTGACACTTTCTTGAGTGACTGGGCCGTAATTGTCCATCACATCGTATGAGGTAAAAAGATCAAGCTGGCGCAAGCGAGCCTGTACCTCACGAACCTGCGGGTTAACATCCCCTGGCTGATAGACCGGAGTTGGCGTGGCAGTAGTCGTCGTGGTGGTCATCGTTGATGATGTGACCGCTACCGAACTCGATGATGCTGTGGCAGAACCCAAAGTTGGAGTAGCCGCGTTTGATTCTTTATTACTAGCAGCACATCCAGACATCACCATGGTGACAGCGATCCCAACGGCAAAGGCAAGCCGACGACGCATCTGATACCCCTCTTAACAAAACGAACACTCAGAGTCTAAAGCACCAGAACAAGAGTTCTGGGCACCTAGACTCTGAGTGCTCGTTAGCTTAACTAATTCTTAGACAGCTTCGATGGCTGGATACTCTGGGCGCCACATAGCATCATGAACGGCCTGGATCGGGTCTTCAGGGTGCTCAGTAGCAACGCCTTCCTTCTCCGCTGCCGCAATAACAGCCAGAGCAACTTTGGCAGAGACCATACGCAATTGGTCAATGCCTGGCAGCAACGAGGCTCCTTCAGACCAATCCTTAGTGCATTCTGCAACAGATGCCGCAGCATCAGCAATCATCTGATCTGTGATTCTCGAAGCACGGCACACAATAACGCCAAGACCAATACCAGGGAATACCAAGGCATTATTTGCTTGCGCGATCATGTAAGTCACACCGTTGTAGGGCACCGGATCGAATGGGGAACCCGTAGCGATCAGTGCTTTACCATCAGTCCAGTTCAACAGATCGACCGGAAGAGCTTCCGCTAACGATGTCGGATTCGACAACGGCATGATGATCGGACTCAACATGCTTGGCCATTTCCTTGACAATACGCTCGCTGAAATCGCCTGCCTGAGCAGATGTACCGATGAGCATCGTCGGATGTACGTTAGCTACGACGTCAAACAAATCGACGCTTCCCTCACGCTGCACCTTCCAGCGTGAGATCTCCTTAGTGTCATGTCGGTATGGCTCCTGGAAATCTCGTGCAGGAGCACCTTCCCGAATCAAGCCACGAGAGCCCAAGCAGTAGAAACGCTTACGCGCATCTTCAGGGGTCATACCGTGCTTGCTCACCATGATGTCGCACAAGAGATCAGCGATACCGACACCAGCCGTTCCAGCGCCATGGATCACGATCTTCTGCTCATTCATCGGAACACCAGATGCATGGATCGCCGAAAGCGCGGCGGCAACAACGACAGCCGCAGTGCCCTGAATATCATCATTGAAAGCGCAGTAATCATCACGGTAGGACTTGAGAATACGGTGAGCGTTACCAGCTCCGAAATCCTCGAAATGCAGCATTGCATTGGGGAATAGTCGGTTCACAGTCTCAACATATTGCTTGATGAAGGCGTCGTAACGCTCACCACGGACACGGGAGTGACGCTCACCCAAGTACGACTCATCGTTGAGTAGTTCAAGGTTGTCAGTACCAGCATCGAGAACGACCGGCAACACTCTACGTGGGTGAATACCAGCGGCTGCGATGTAGACCGAGAGCTTGCCGATGGTGATGGCAACGCCGCCAACACCTTGGTCTCCAATACCGAGAATGCCCTCAGAGTCAGTTGCCACAATCAGATCAACTTCGCCAGCCTCATGCCCGTAAGACTGCAATGCCTCTTCCATCTCATCGAGGTGATCGATGGAAAGATAAACACCACGGCCACGCTGGAACCAACGTGAGTATTCCTGGATCGCCTGACCAATAGTCGGGGTATAGACAATGGGCAGCATCTCTTCAAGATGTTCCATTAGCAGACGGTAGTAGAGCACCTCGTTGCGATCTTGCAAGCTGTTGAGCCAAAGGAACTTCGAGAGGCAATCTTGCTGCTTTGCATATTGCTCGTATGCTCGACGGAGTTGTCCTTCGACTGTGGCGACTCGTGACGGCAGCAAGCCGGCGATACCAAGCTTTTGCCGATCTTCTTGACTGAAAGCAGTGCCAAAATTCGTCATTGGATTTGATAGCACGTCGCGACCACGCAGGCTGATCTTGCAGACTTCACCTTGTGGCGTGTTCACGAATTCAAATGGGGGGATAGCCATGAGGCTTACTGTATCCATGAGTAGTTATGGTAGAAAAGAGGCATGGCCCAATGAATTGAAAAATTTGCAGTAAACTAGGTGGTGAATAGACTGGAGCCAGGCATAACCAAACCCATCAGACGCAATCGGGGGCATTTTCTGATGACAAACCGTAAACAGTATTTAGCTGGAGCGCTTTGCGCGACGGCGATTGCTGTTGCGGGCTCGCTAAGCTTTATCCCTGCTTATGCAGCTTCTTCCTCTCCAGAAACTACAATTTACTCTGCTAAGACCGCTCACAAGTATCACTGTACTTATTACGGAAGTTACTGGTACTGCACGCTGATAGAACCCAGCATCACGCAGCCCGTACCCATTACAGCCACAATTTCTCCTGTGGCACCAAGCAACACACCGTCATCTACCGAATCGCAGCCCCGGGCCACACCTAGCCCTACTGCACCTGAGATATCACCTGGCCCTACTACGCCTGAGATATCGCCTAGCCTCACGCTATCCCCCACCAAGCCATATCCAACGGTGCCAGTTCCCAGTTGGCCTATTCCAACTACACCAGCGCCCGTGCCTGTTATTACTGTGCCATCAGATCTTGTGCCATTTCCAACTGACGCTAGTCTGGTTCCCCGCTTCACAGAGGTTGGAGGATCGGAAACGAATACAAGCACAGCGAATCCGTCGCGTAGTACCTATCATGCTGAACCA
>CAMQXE010000131.1 GCA_947038745.1 uncultured Propionibacteriaceae bacterium
GCACGCAGTTCACTATCACCTTGCCGGTGGCGTCTTAAAAAGCTGTGGCTCCTGCCCTTTGCGGGAGCAGGAGCCACAAGCTCAGTAAATTATGTGGTTAGCGGCGTCGAGACGCTGTACCGAAGATACCCCGCAAGATTTCGCGGGTAGCGGTACGCACAAGCTGACCTGTGGCATTACGGATTGCCGACTGCCCGACCTGCTCCAGAATCGACTTCTCATGACGGGCCGGGGCTTGGGCCTTCGCTTCCGCTTTAGCCTGGGCTTCCGCCTGTTTTTGGGCCTCAGCCTGCTGAGCGGCGATTGCGTTCTGCTCGGCGTTCTGCTGGAGTTTTTCAGCAGCAGAAATCGGATTGACCGCCTGCCCATACTTAGGCATGATCGGTGAGCCCTGTACCCAACTTGCCACCTGAGCCGGATCTGTCGGAGTCATCAGAGACTGCGGCGTGCGGATCTTGGTCCAGGCCACTGGCGTCGGAGAACCGTGGTCATCCATCACTGTCACGATAGCTTCGCCGATACCGAGCGTGGTCAAAACCTCGCCCAAGTCGTATCCGGTAATCGGGTAGGTCGATACCGTCGCTTTCAAAGCCTTCGCGTCGTTAGGTGTATGAACGCGCAGTTGGTGCTGGACGCGCGAACCAAGCTGGGCTAGAACCGAATCAGGAACATCGGTTGGGGTCTGCGTGACAAAGAACACGCCAACGCCCTTCGAACGGATCAGGCGTACTGTCTGCTCGATGGCGTTGAGGAAGGCCTTGGAGCTGCCCTCGAAAAGTAGGTGGGCTTCGTCAAAGAAGAAGACCAGCTTCGGCTTCTCGACGTCGCCAACCTCGGGTAGCTCATGGAATAGGTCAGCAAGCAACCACATAAGGAAAGTGGAGAACAACAACGGACGGTCTGAGAGGTTAGGTAGCTCCAAGAGCGAGACCATGCCCTTGCCGTTGATTACCCGCAGCAGATCCTGGGTATCGAACTCAGGCACCCCAAAGAAGTCATTAGCGCCTTGGGTTTCTAGCTTGATGATTGAGCGCAAGATAACGTCAACCGTAGCCTTAGAAACCCCACCGATACCGGTAAGTTCAGCCTTGCCCTCCGGGGAGGACAGGTACATCAGCACGGCTTTGAGGTCAGCGAGGTCAATAAGTTCTAGCTGTTTGGTGTCGGCAAAGTGAAAGACCAAACCGAGAGTGTCTTCTTGGGTCTGGTTGAGTTCGAGCACCTTGGATAGCAGCACCGGACCGAATGAGGTCACCGTAGCGCGTAGCGGGATACCAGCTCCTTGCCCGCCCAGCGCGTAGAACTCCGTCGGGAAATTCGCAGGAGTCCACTGCTGACCGATAGCAGCAGTACGCTCCTTGATCTTGTCGTTCTCGACGCCCAACGAAGCAACGCCGGTTAGATCGCCTTTGATGTCTGCGGCAAATACCGGAACACCATTGGCTGAGATCTGTTCAGCGAGGAGCTGGAGTGTGCGGGTCTTACCAGTACCAGTCGCACCGGCAACGAGGCCATGCCGGTTGAGCATAGCTAGTGGGAGGCGGATCGGCACATCGGTATGAGGTTTACCATCTGCCATCAGCACGCCAAGTTCGACGACGCCTGCGGAGAACGCATAGCCCTTACGGATCGCTTCAATATCAACGGTCTTGTCAGTCACCCAATAACTGTGGCACATATCGGGCCGTTTCGGTGTCAGTTCACGCCGGAGTAAGCCAGGTATCCTGTAGATGTGATTTTCAAGCGCGTGTATGAAGGCCGTCCCTACCCCGAGCACGGCTACGTCTATAAAGACTGGGCTGGCGTTGCTCCGAGTGAGGTTCGTCTTGATGCGCTGACAACCACAAAGCGCATGCTTGATCTAGAGCAGCTCCTTGATGAAGATTCGACGTTTTATGGAGATCTATTTCCCCATGTCGTCAGCTACCAGGGGCAGCTGTATTTGGAGTCGGGGTTGCACCGTGCAGTACGGGCGGCGCTCCAGCAGCGCCCCACGATCCACGCCCGCGTGCTAGTTCTGGACTAGGCTGAGTAAACACAGAGAAGAGGTAGGCGTGTCACGAATTTCGGTAAGCCGTGCGATCAAGACCCCGATCACGCTGCTAGCTTTGCTGCTGATTTTGGTCTTGGCTGGGTCTTGGGGCTACAAAAATGCGATGAGGCCGATTCCAAAAGATCCTCCGGCTCCGTGCCAGACTCAAGAAATCGGCGAGAATCTCACGACCGCAAGCGTCACCGTCAATGTACTCAATGGAGGTACTCGTCGCGGCCTTGCAAGTGCTGTTGCTGCCAATGTGCAAAGTAAAGGTTTCCAGCTTGGTAGCGTCAATAACACTGCTGAACGCATCACAACGACAGTGATTCGTGGTGCAGGAGCCGATAACCCAGAGGTTAAACTCGTCGCTGCTTTCTTCAAAGATGCCAAGATTGAAGCAGATGGGCGCCCTGATCACACCGTAGATGTGCTTATTGGGAACGATTGGCCTGTTGATGGCTGGATTGATACCGCCCCAACTCAGCTCGCTGTTCCTGGTGGCAAAGTCTGTTTGCCATCACCAACGCTGACGCCGACTCCGACGAAGTCCTAGATTCGGCTAGATGATTGTGAATATTGTTCCGACTGCGGAACCTAATTCACAATCATCTCTACTACGAGCCGATTTACTGAGCGAGACCGTAGAGCCGGTCGCCAGCGTCACCGAGGCCGGGCACGATGTAGCCGTTCTCGTTGAGCTTCTCGTCGATAGCTGCCACTACCAGCGTGCAGGGAACATTGAGTTCGTCGACTAGCTTGCGGAAGTTTTCAATTCCCTCGGGGGCAGCAAGAATGCAGATGCAGGTGATGTGGTCAGCGCCACGGTCCACCAAGTACTGCACACAGCCGCCCAGCGAACCACCGGTGGCAAGCATCGGATCCAAGACGTAGCATTGGCGCCCTGAAAGGTCCTGAGGTAGCCGCTCCGCATACGTAACTGGCTGCAACGTCTCCTCGTTACGTGCCATGCCAACGAAACCAACCTCCGCCGATGGCATCAGCCGGGAGAAGCCACCCAACATACCCAACCCTGCGCGCAAGATCGGAACGACAAGGGGCGTCGGGTGGGTCAGAGCCATACCGGTCATGGGCGAAACCGGAGTTTCAATCTGGCATGGTTCGACTCGAACTTCGCGCGTACCTTCATAGGCGAGCAGCATCATGAGCTCGTCAACAAGCTCACGGAATTGAGGCGACGCAGTGTTCTTGTCGCGAAGCAAAGTTAGTTTGTGGTGGACCAGCGGGTGATCAACGTCGATAAGTTTCACACTCATAGCCTAGTCATCTTCTGAACTCTCGTGCCTTTTAGGACAGGATCTGACACGATGGAGACGTTCGATTTCTCCAGGAGGTGCTTCGTGCAGCGTAATGACGACAATTCTGTCGAGCGTGAGGATGATCAGGTCCAGGAAGAACTCGATGATTTCGAGGACTATGAGGACGCTACCGAAGATGACGTTGACTTTGCGGTCACGGTTTATCGCGAGGAAGGCTCCCCCGTTGTCCAGGAGCTGCCACTTGAGGTCGTCAATGATCTTGATGAGTTGATCGAGCAACTTCGCCGTTATCCTGGGGATGCTGGCACCTTGGGTATCGTCGCAATCGCGGGTGAGTTCTTTGTCCTTGTGCGCGTTCGTGGTCGCACGGTTCAGTTACTGCTTAACGATGGAATGGCCGCTGATGAATGGCCCTTAGCTCGCGATGTGATGGACTTCTTTGGTGAAGAAGAGGGTGCAGATGAGCCCCTCGGCGATCTCGATATGTTGGCTGACTTGGGCTGCCCAGAGCTAGAGCTCGAGGCGCTAGCCAGCGACTACGACACCAGCGCTGACGAGCTTGCCCTTGCCGTCCTCGACAAGATCAAGATGGGGGCTGCTGTCCGTAAGGTCATCGGCTAAGTGCATCCCGTTGGTGGCTGGGGCGCGGCGATGTCGCTTGCGCTCGATGAAGCCCGTCTAGCTGCTGAGCATGGTGACGTTCCAATCGGCGCGGTTGTGCTATCCCCTGACGGTACTGTCCTAGCGCGCGGCCATAATGAGCGCGAGCTTAGTGGAGATCCGCTTGCTCACGCTGAGATTGTCGCTTTACGGCGGGCTGCGGAGAGGTTAGGAAGCTGGCGCTTCGACGACTGCGTACTTGTCGTCACACTGGAACCTTGCGTCATGTGTGCAGGGGCGATCAGCCAATCACGGGTGGGAACCTTGGTCTTTGGAGCTTTCGACGATAAGGCAGGGGCGGTAGCTTCCGTCTTTGACGTTGTCCGCGATAGACGTTTGCCTCATCGAGTTCATGTCGTGAGCGGGTTCCAGGCTGAGCAGTGCGCCGCACTCCTCCGAGACTTTTTCGCCGACCGCCGCTGAATCTGTACTTCTCAATAATTTGCCAAGCAGGGGTATTAGCAGCGTAAACTGGTCCACGGAGACGTGTCTGAGCGGCCGAAAGAGCTCGCCTCGAAAGCGAGTGTGGAGCAATCCACCGAGGGTTCAAATCCCTCCGTCTCCGCCAGATTTGAAGCCCCGGAGTTCAAAATCCGGGGCTTCATTTTTATTGGCACGTCCTTCATGGAAGGACATCATTT
>CAMQXE010000132.1 GCA_947038745.1 uncultured Propionibacteriaceae bacterium
ATCTGGCCGCTCAGCTTGAATCCGTTTCATCATGCCCCAGGCTTCTATCTGGGCACGCTCGCGCCGCCATCGCAACATTGGCTCAAGGCTCACATCAATCAATGAAGCAGCATGGCCCCAGTATTCAAAAAGTCGTCGCGGCGTAACGCTAAAGGCCTGGTCTAGCAATGCTCGGTCATAGTTGCCAAGGCGAGAATACAGCGGCGTGTAATGCGCCCTCACGCAGACGTTGACACTGTCGATCTGAAACTGGGCGATCCTGGCGATCTCCCGTTGTAGCTGACGCATCTTCACCACAGAATTGCCGCGATTAGTTCTCCCAAACCCTTGCGCGGCAAGCGCTATTCGACGAGCAGCCGCCACGGTCATGCTTTCCATAGCACTACCGTAGCGGCTGGTTCGGATCAGACGAGATTACTCGGTGGTGGTCAGATGAATTACGCCGTAGTCATAGCCTTTGCGACGATAGACCACGCTTGGCAGCCTGGATTCGGAATCAACATAGAGGAAGAAGTCATGACCAACTAGTTCCATCTCGTCAAGTGCCTGGGCAAGGGTCAGCGAAGGATTGCTGAAGTGTTTTTCTCGCATGACCAGCGGACCATCACCTTCGACCTCAAGGCCACCTGGCAGTATCTGCTTGACAGAGCCTGATGTGTTGCTTGAATCAACAGTGATAACAGCGCTGAGATCTGGTGCGATGGTCGAAGCCCGTAGCCCTCGATGGTGCTTACGTCGATCAGCAGCTTTTCGGACTTGCGTCTTGAGCTTTTCATAGGCCATATCGAACGCCACTCGTTTATCTTCAGCAGTACCGACTGCACGGACCACGGGACCTTTCCCTGCCAACGTAATTTCGACGGTACACACACCAGCGTGTTTCTTCTCTTCGGCCTTCAGATCAACATCGATATGTTGCACCCGGTCACGAAACTTTTCGATAGAAGCAAGCTTTTCCGTTACCTCAGCGCGGAACTCAGCGGAGATGGTGCAGTGGTGACCGTTCACATTGACGTCCATGATGTCTCCTTTCTCCTGGGGCTAATCTGCCCCTGAAATGAAAAGCACCGCACGAGTCCCCACTAGCGAGGTCTCGGCGGCTGCCATACCGATACGTTATCGATCTTTAGGGTCCTTTTCATCGATTTTGCAAATTCAGTTACCAATCTGTCACCGCCACCCGGCTGCTGCAAGCGCCGCCGCGCCTAGAATATCCAGCCCGGCTTTGTGAGTTGCTCTGGATAATTCGCAAAGCGTGGCACCAGTTGTCACGATGTCATCAACCAAAATTACTGGTCTTGCTACGCAGCGAGGTTCTACCACTATTCGCCCTTGGAGATTACGCAATCGCGCTTCTCGGTCAAGACCGCCTTGATCAGCACCAGCCGTGACAAGTTTGGCGTCAGGCATAACAACACAATCGATACCTGCCCCGCGCAAGAATAATCTTGCCCGCTTAGCTAGCAGGGCCATGGTGTCAGTCCCCCGTTTCCGCACAGTTGCGGATGCTGATGGCGCCGGCAACAAAGCAATTTGCTGGGCACCATTACGATGCGCAAGTTGAGCCACGGTTAAGGCCAGTGATGCTCCTAACGGAAGAGCCAGGGCTAGCGCTTGATGTTCTTTAAGAGCAAGAATCGCCTGTTTACGCTCTGTTTGGTAAAGCCCACCAGCTAAGGTTTCTGGAAAACCCGCAAGCCCACGGTGCACCTTTGCAGCATTATCCGCTAGCAGCTTTTCTCCGCAGTTACGACATAGCGCGCTGCCAGCAGCACCACAGCAATGGCATGCCGCGCCAATAACAAGATCAGCTAGAGCCTGAAATGTTCCCATGCAGGGACTATGCGCTGAGTTTCTTCTATTTTGATATCTTATGTAGCTTCCTGTGGACTCAGAGCTTAGAACCTCACGTTGGGGAAAACCTTATCCGGGAAAATTCACTGCCACCATGTTGTCAAGATAAGAACGCCAATGGGAGTCATCAATGCGTCGATAAAGACGTCCCTCGGGGTCTAGAGCTACCGCAACATATTCTGAAAAAGGAGAAGTTGCCAGTTCTCGCACTGTCCAGCTCGGGATTACAAGCGGACGGATAGCCATTGCAGATTCATCAATTTCAAAAGCCGTAGTCTGCTGAGCTGTCTCAGTATCGAGGGCAAGCACGATGAAGCGGGTATCGCTGCGCCAGCGAACATCGATGATGCTCGCTGGACCGCTACGTCCAGTGATGTCGAGAGAACGCCAGCTATCGACTCTGGCGGACGTACCATCGCGGAGAAGTTGCACTTCCCCTGTGACCGTCTTGTCTCCCTTGGTTCCAACAACGATCATGCGTGAACCATCTGGAGAGATAGCGAAGCTAGAGACTTTAATTCCAGCAAGACCGGGAGCAGAGACTACACTCAGCGATCCATTGGCGTAGCGCAGTACTTGACTTGTACCGTCAGGAGCCGTTGACATCGTCCATAGATCACCAAACTTGGTGTATTGCGGACGCAATATACCTGTTCCTGTCGCTACTCGCTTTAGCTCCATCGGCAGCGAAGCCAATGTCCCAATATAAAGCTCTGACTCATCATTCCCAACAAGCGCAACCTGATTAACATCCGCAGAGACCGCTAATGAGCTATATTTTATATCAGCTTGATTTGGAAACTCAATCAATTCTTTCTTAGGCAACGCAGCCACAAGATCACGAACACGATAGAGCTTATTATCTTTTCCGATACCAAATATTTCTCGTGATACTTGTGCATTGCTAGTCATAAATCGTGCAGAACTCGCCAGACCTACAACCCCCATTGTGTCTTGCCCAGGGATATTATAGGCAGCACCTTCTTGAGTAATTCGTAGCGCCGATGGACGCACTCCGGAGCGGAAACTACGCTCTATCGAAGCTGATAGCTGGGCAGCAAGCTGAATTCTTCGAGTATCTTCCAAAGGGGCTATCTCTTTACTGAAATCTACAGTTACTACCCCATCCCCTGATACAGAGATACCCTGCGCCCCAAGACTTCCACCTGCTGGCACCGCAGTAGCAGTCATCCCCGATGCCCATTGCGAAGGTCCGCGAACTAGCTGACGGATCACCGAATTTGGGGTAATCGTCATAGTTGGAACATAGAAGATATCAGGGATTAAGACGCTATAGGAACGATCGAAAAAGTAAAGCACCATCGGCGAAAATGCCTGCCGGAATAACGTCTCCGAGAGCAAAAGCCCTGGCGGAGGATTACTAATACGCCATTCCCCCTCTCTAGTTTGCAATAACTGCAAATTAAAAGCCCTAGAGTCATCAGATCTAGTATATGTTCCTCGTAAGTCAAGACGTGCTACAACTAAGAGCTTTAGCATGACCACAGAAGTTACTGGGTCAATTTTTGGCGGCTGCGAATCATCAGAATAAATCAGAGTTTGCGCAGCAGGGTCCCAGGTTTTTGCAGCATCATCAGTCAGATACTCACGAGCCAATACGTAGCTGCCATGACCTTCAGCCATGGCATGCAAAAACCCTTGCACAATGAGCTCAGGTTTTGCACCCTTAGGAGGAGCTAAGGGTTGAAGTTCTTGTGCCCGCTCACTGGCTTGAGTGTGCTGTGGCGAGATCTGGATTGGACCAGAGCTAGGAATCTGGGAACACGCTACAAAACATCCACAGAACACCGTGATAAGAAAGCACCAACGTTTCATCATCGTCGCTCCTCAAAGTCGTCAGGAACAGCTGGCAAAGGAGAACGATCGAGCTTTACTTTTGTTCTGGGCAAGGTCAGCACAAAGTATGCTCCGTTCCCAACATTGCCCCATGCTTGCAACCAGCCATGGTGCAGTTGTGCATCTTCTTGTGCGATAGCCAACCCCAGTCCGGTGCCACCAACGGTACGCGCACGGGAAGGATCTGCTCGCCAGAAACGACGAAAAACCATTTCTGCCAGCTCAAGAGGAAATCCAACGCCGTGATCACGCACACCAACAGCAACTGCATGTGCATCACCAGCGATTGTGACATCGACTGGGCGTCCTTCACCATGCTCTAACGCATTCGACAACAAGTTGCGTACAACGCGTTGGATTCTGCGGGCATCCATCGGTGCATCAAAATCTTCTCCAATGGTATGTATCCGAACAGTAGTATTGAGTGACCTAGCCAGGGGTTCTTCTGCCTCGATTTCAGCAAGTACTACATCACGTAGAGAGCATGATTCTGCAACTAGCAATGCTGCTCCAGCATCGAATCGAGAAATCTCTAACAAATCCCCAAGAAGCCCCTCAAATCGATCTAGCTCATCACGTAGCAATTCCGCAGAACGGGCATCAATAGGATCGAAATCTTCCCGATTTTCATAAAGCATTTCTGCTGCCATCCGTACTGTTGTCAGCGGCGTACGCAGCTCATGTGACACGTCAGAGACAAACTGCTGCTGCATCTGCGACAGCTCTTCATACTGAGCGATTTGCTCACCCAACTTACTCGCCATGCTGTTCATAGATAGTCCCAGCTTGGCTAAATCATCAGTTCCACGTACCGGTAACCGCTCATCAAGATGACCATCCGCAATCAAGAGCGCAGATTCCGCAGCTTGACGCACTGG
>CAMQXE010000133.1 GCA_947038745.1 uncultured Propionibacteriaceae bacterium
CGTGGTTGAGGCTTACCAGTGGGGCCAGTACGCCATGCTGTACTTGGCACCAACTGGATTGGTGATGGCAACGCTCCAGATGCTTGATATGAAGTTTTCACACTGGCTACGTTTTGTGTGGCCGATGGTGGTCTTCGTGTTGGTCTTTGGTGGGCTGTTGCTCACGATCCAGGTGTTAATTTAGGAAACAAATCTTCGGCGCGGTCTATCTAGGCCGCGCCGAAGTGCTCCCTGCTAGGGTAAAAGCCATGGTGCGTGTGGGTTTAACAGGAGGAATCGCTTCTGGGAAAACTACGGTGGCGAATGAATTTGCGCAGCGTGGGGCATTCCTGATTGATGCTGATCTTCTAGCCCGTGAGGTGGTTGCCCCAGGAACTGCTGGACTTGCTACGGTAGTGGCGCGTTTTGGTTCGGCAATTCTTGACGTAGATGGTTCGCTGAATCGTCATGCGCTTGGAGCAGTGGTTTTTAACGACGATGTTGCAAGAGTAGATCTTAATGCGATCATTCATCCGTTGGTGCTGGCAAGAGCTGCTGAGATTGAGGCGCAGAACCAGGACCGTGCTGTCATAGTGCATGTAATTCCGCTTTTGGTAGAGACCCACCAAGAACATGATTTTGATGAAGTCATCGTCGTCGATATTGATCCCGAGCTGCAATGTGCTCGGTTGATGGAGCGCAATCAACTCACACGCGAACAAGCCTTAGCGCGAATTTCGGCACAAGTATCGCGCCAGCAGCGTCTTGCTGCAGCCACTATCGTCATCAGCAATAATGCTGATAGAGATCAACTTTCAACTGAAATTGAGCGGGCCTGGTATCTAATTGGACGTCGCAGCCTGCGTAAGTAGCTCACTATCGGTGGGGGGCAACGAGAAAATGTCGGTGGACCCCCGTAACCTTGAGATATGCGTCCTATCCACGAGCTCCAGCGAACTGTCGCGCCGCTTAAAGTTCACGCTGATTTTGAGCCGGGTGGAGATCAGCCTGCTGCTATTGCAGAGTTGGAGCGTCGGATCAATGCCGGAGAGCAAGATGTGGTGCTTCTCGGCGCAACTGGCACGGGCAAGACAGCGACGGTCGCATGGTTGGCTGAGCGGTTGCAGCGGCCCATGCTGGTGATGCAGCCTAATAAGACGTTGGCTGCTCAATTTTGTCATGAGTTAAGAAGCTTCTTTCCTGATAATGCTGTTGAGTACTTCGTCTCCTACTATGACTACTACCAGCCTGAGGCATATATACCTCAGACAGATACCTTCATTGAAAAAGACTCGTCTCTAAACGAGGAAGTTGAGCGGTTGCGTCACCGGGCTACCTATTCTTTGCTGACACGTCGTGATGTCATTGTGGTGGCTACTGTGTCAGCTATCTATGGTCTAGGGACGCCGCAAGAGTGGGTCGATCAAATGATTCCGCTCCAGGTGGGGCAGCAGATTGATCGAGACAAACTGTTACATCAGCTTGTCGATATTCAGTATTCCCGCAATGATATTGCCGGAACTCGTGGCACCTTCAGGGTTAGAGGGGACACCTTGGAAGTGTTCCCGATGTACGAGGAACTAGCTTGGCGGATTGAGTTTTTTGGTGATGAGATTGATGCGCTTTCGACGCTACAGCCGCTAACTGGGCAGATCTTCTCCCAAGATCAGTCCATGATGATCTTTCCTGCGACTCACTATGCCACTGGCGCTGAGCGGCTTGGTAAAGCCATTGGGAAGATTGAGCAAGAGTTGGAGCAGCGGCTTGCGGTATTGGAGCAGCAGAACAAACTTCTGGAAGCCCAACGGTTGCGAATGCGTACAACCTACGACATTGAGATGATGCGTCAGATAGGTCTGTGCTCAGGGATTGAGAACTACTCACGTCATCTTGATGGGCGTGAGGCAGGCAGTCCGCCTAACTGCTTGGTGGATTATTTTCCTGAAGATTTCGTTCTGGTCGTGGACGAGTCGCATGTAACTGTGCCTCAGATCCGCGGTATGTATGAGGGGGACATGTCGCGTAAGCGCACGTTAGTGGATCACGGTTTTCGTTTGCCTAGTGCAATGGATAACCGTCCACTTAGATTTAACGAATTCGTTGATCGAATTGGGCAGACGATCTATCTTTCAGCTACACCTGGTTCTTACGAGATGGACCGCTCCGATGGCTATGTAGAGCAGCTGATTCGTCCGACAGGTCTAGTCGATCCAGAGATCATCGTGAAACCCACGCAAGGGCAGATAGACGATCTAATCGCCCAGATCCGCCTGCGGACTGAGAAAAATGAGCGAGTCCTCGTCACTACTTTGACCAAGAAGATGTCCGAAGATCTCACTGATTATCTACTGGAAGCCGGTATCCGTACACGCTATCTTCACTCCGAAATCGATACTCTTAAACGGGTGGAGCTATTGCGTGAGCTTCGGCTGGGGGAATATGACGTTCTGGTAGGTATCAACCTACTTCGGGAGGGCCTAGATCTTCCTGAGGTATCGCTAGTAGCGATTCTTGATGCCGACAAAGAGGGCTTTTTGCGTTCGGAACGGTCTCTTATCCAGACGATTGGCCGGGCTGCCCGCAACGTTGGCGGTCAGGTTCATATGTACGCCGACCGGATCACTGATTCCATGGCCAAGGCTATTGATGAGACAAATCGTCGTCGTGAGCGCCAGGTCGCGTACAACACGGAGCATGGCATAGATCCGCAGCCATTGCGCAAGAAGATTGCTGACTTTACCGACATGCTAGCGCGCGAAGATGCCGATACCAACGCTTTGCTATCTCGGGCAGCAGAGCCAGCAGGTAAGGCGAAAAAGAAAGCTGACTTGCCTCAGCATGAGTTGGCCAGTTTGATTGAAGATCTGACAGAACAGATGCACCAAGCTGCGGCAGAGTTGCAGTTCGAGGTGGCAGCAAGGATTCGCGATGAGGTCAGTGATCTCAAGAAAGAGCTTCGACAGATGGTAGAAGCGACGAAGTAGCAGTTATCTAGCTCACATTTTGCTAGACTTATTTGCGAAGGGGAGTATTCCTTACTGATTGATCGTCATCACGAGCCGCATGGCTCCGGTCATCAGGCCGACTGGCGAAGAGACCTTCAATTATTGAAAGGATCTCTTCGTGCACGTTACACCTTTGGTGTGGGGCATCAGCATTGCTTTGCTTGCTGTCGTACTTTTTATCGACATTTTGATCTTAGGCCGCCGTCCTCATGAACCATCGACGAAAGAATCGGCTGCCGTCATCATCGGCGTAGTGATTGCTGCTCTCAGCTTTGCTACGGGTCTGTGGTTTATCAGTGGTCGTCAGTACGCGGGGGAGTTCCTCGCCGGCTGGATTACTGAGTACAGCCTGTCAGTCGATAACCTCTTCGTCTTTTTGCTCATCATGGCTGGCTTCCATGTGCCGCGTAAGTATCAGAATTATGCCTTGACTATTGGGATTGTTTTAGCACTTGTTTTCCGTGGCATCTTCATCGCATTGGGGGCTGCCATCATAGAAGCCTGGGCCTGGGCCTTCTTCGTTTTTGGTGCTTTCCTTATTCTCACAGCAGCCAAGTTGATGAAGGATTATCTTGATCGTGATGATGAGACTGAGGAACTCACACAGTCACTCTTTATGCGTCTGGTGAAGCGAGTATTACCAACAACTGATCAGTACCACGGCACAAAGCAGACAGTGATACTCAATGGTGCTCGTGTCTTTACCCCGATGGCATTAGTCATTGCTGCGCTGGGTAGCACTGACATCATGTTCGCCCTTGATTCGATTCCGGCGATCTACGGCCTGACTCAAGAGCCATATCTAGTTTTTATGGCGACAGTCTTTGCCCTACTCGGCCTACGCCAGTTGTATTTCCTCTTGGGGCAAGCGTTGCAAAAACTGGTTTATCTATCAGTGGGGTTGGCTCTTATCCTGGGTTTCATTGGCGTCAAACTCATTCTGCATGCGGCATCTCACTATGGCTGGCTACATCTGGAAATCTCTACAGGTGCGTCTCTTGGTGTGATCGTTATTACCCTCATAGCGACAACCGTGGCGAGCTTGGTTACCTCGCGTAAAGCAGAACGGCGCGGTATGGCCCAGATTCCTGAGCGTGAGTCATAAATAAAGTTAAATGTATGGGGTAGATGTAATTGATTGGGGTTGGGTTTCCTTATGAAACCCAGCCCCAATCAAATGTGTATAGAAGCTTTTTACTTAGTGGGATCGCCCGCACAGTAAGTACGTTCTGGGTGACTGTAGCCGAAGCCCTGTCCGTCGGCGCATGCGGATACATCGTTTTTTCCGTCAATGCGCTGGGTGATCTTGATCATGGCCTTGGGGTCGGCGCAGTCGATTTGATCAGGAGTACCAGTTTCGGGTTCGAAGTAGCACTTGCCTTCAGCAAAGTTCGGCATGAGGCAAGAGTACTTATGCGTGGTTGAACCCCGCTTGGTGAAGGTGTAAGAGAAGGTGTATTCGTTATCGCTACAGGAGGTAGAGGTGGCTTCTCCGGTGCCTTCTTTGGTGATAAGGAAGTTCATCTTGCTAGTGTCGCTGCAATCAATCTTCTTGAAGTCAGCATCAGATTTTCCT
>CAMQXE010000134.1 GCA_947038745.1 uncultured Propionibacteriaceae bacterium
GACGATCTCCGCAGCGGCGAAGGTATCTGCGGCAACTTCCTGGCCAAGCTTGTACTCAGAAGCGTCCGTGGTGCGGATCTCCATGAGGTGCTTGCGCGGGGTTACGTCTGCCTTGGCAAAGTGGCCAGCGGCCGGCTTATTAACCGACTTGGGGCGGATTGCGCCGAAGGCGAGCTGAACGGCGTTGTAGCCGTCAGTGTCAGGCGTGCGGATCTGGGTAACAACACAGGGCCCAGCCTGAATGACAGTGACGGGGACAACCTTATTGTTCTCGTCCCATACCTGGGTCATGCCGAGCTTGGTGCCCAGGATGCCCTTCTGCTTCTTCTCAACGGTCATGTTCATCTACCTCAGGGAAGCTTGATCTCGATGTCGACACCGGCAGGCAGATCGATACGCATAAGCGAATCAACCGTCTTCGGAGTCGGGTCGAGGATGTCGATTAGCCGCTTGTGTGTACGCATTTCAAAATGCTCACGGCTGTCCTTGTACTTGTGGGGCGAACGGATCACACAGAACACGTTCTTCTCAGTCGGCAGCGGCACCGGCCCAGCAACCTTCGCACCAGTACGGGTCACTGTGTCGACGATTTTGCGCGCCGACGAGTCAATGACCTCATGGTCGTAGGCTCGGAGCCTGATGCGGATCTTTTGTCCCGCCACAGTTCGTCCTTCTCTCGTCCCTGAATTTCAGTCCGGCTGGACTGGAGCTTTTGGGTGTTTCTCCGACCCCCGCACCCGGGCGTGTCGCCTGGCCTTTGTGCTCGTGAGCAAGATAAATCTTCCTCACGGGGTTTGTGCCGGCGGTCTCCCGCCTCGCATGCAAGGGACCTCACGGTTCGGTGGGCTTTTTGCTGTGCCATCGGGGCTCAGCACCAAGTTCCCACCCCGGCGGTCTCCGGAGCAACCTCAGTATTTTGTCACGAATTGGCCTGAAACACCAAATCGAGCCCTCCCCTACGCAAACGCTGCACTAATCGTCAAACGCTGCAGTTATAACTGCAGCAAACGACAACAAGTGCAGCGTTTGCAAAATTGGGGTTAGCCCAGCAGCGCTAGCGCGCCAGTCAGACGTCGCAAAGTTTCTTCTTTACCTAACATCGCTGCGACATCAGCACCACCGCCAGGAGTCGATGAACGCCCAGAAAGCGCCACCCCTAACGGGACCAAGACGTTTGCCCGCTTCGTCTCCAACTGCGCGACGATCTCATCACGGACCGCGAATACAGCATCACGGGAGAAGTCGTCAAGGTCAGTCAGCTTGGGTTGGAGCGCCGCCAGTACAGCCATAGCTCCTTCGACGGTCGTCTTACGCTTGGCATTGACGAACATCTCCGGCTGGATTGACTCCGGCTCCTGCAAGAAAGCCACCTGCTCAGGGATCTGCGCAAGAAACTCCGTGCGCGGCTGCAAATTAGCCGCCAACAACTCAATGTCAATGTCGCGCGTGACTACCTGCCGCACCCACGGCTCAACCAATGCAGCAAACTCGCCTGGCGTCTTACGACGCAGATGCTCAGCGTTGATGGAATTGAGACGAGCGTATCGAAGATCGCACCTGCCGGAGAAATCTTGCCCCAGTCAAAGTCCGCGACAAACTCCTCCCATGTCTGGAAATCGTCACCTTCATGTACCGGCGGATAGCCCAGCAACATGAGGTAGTTGAGCAACGCCTCTGGCTGGTATCCCTGCTCCTGGAACCACGTCAGCCGCGACGCTGGGTTCTTGCGCTTGCTCATCTTTGAGTGGTCAGGGTTGCGCAGCAACGGGGTATGCCCGATGGGAGGTAGCTCCCAGCCCAACCACTTGTATAACAGCATCTGCTTGGGTGTCGAGGAAATCCATTCCTGCCCACGGATCATATGCGTGATCCCCATGAGGTGATCGTCAACGACAACCGCCAGATGATAGGTCGGGAAACCGTCTGCCTTGAGAATCACCTGATCGTCAGGACGCGGCGCCGAGATCGTGCCGTTGATGAGATCATCGAACTCTAGTTCCACATCATCAGGAATGAGCATACGTACAACCGGCTGCTCCTGGAATCCAGGCAGCTTCGCTCGCTCCTCTTTACTCAACCCGTAGCAAAGCCGGTCATAGCCAGTATCTTCCTTGGCCGCCAACTGCTGCTCACGCATCTGCCCTAAACGCTCGGTAGTGCAGTAGCAGTAGTACGCATGTCCATCGGCAATGAGTTGATCGACGTAGGGCTTGTACGTATCCAGACGTTCTGACTGTCGATACGGCGCGTACGGGCCGCCAAGAGCCGGGCTCTCATCGGGGTCAAGCCCAAGCCAGGCAAGAGTGTCGTAGATCTGCTGTTCTGACGTCTCGACGTAGCGTGCGCGGTCAGTATCTTCAATCCGAAGGACAAACTGCCCACCAGTCTTTTCGGCATAGGCCTTATCAAAAAGGGCTTGGTAAGCAGTACCAAGGTGGGGGTCGCCCGTCGGAGATGGGGCTACGCGCAGCCGTGCAGGAGTCAAATCAGTCACTCAAGAAGTCTAGTGGACAACCACAGAATCAACCGAAGATAGATCAGCGCTGTGTTAGCCCACTGCAAGCTAAGGCATCAGCCCACTCTTGACGATCAATCGGATCGTCAGTGAGAGCTGGAGCCCCCGACGTCTGAACATGCACCGGACGCCAGTTATACGAGGTCACGACATTGCCAGCCCGAGCTTTAGCTTTCGCGGGGTCGATGCTGATCTGAAGAATGCCCGATCTAGCCCCTGGCCCCTCGGAACGCCACCACACGAAATCTCCCAAGCCGTAGCCAACAAAGGTTGACCCCGCCCATCCGGCGCCTTGCGGAACATGAGAATGCCCGCCAATAACCGCATCCGCCCCAGCCTCAGCAAGCACTCTGACCGTTTCGGCTTGCCGAGCGCTAGGGCACGTTACTTCTTCTATCCCCCAGTGCTCATGCACGATAACAACGTCGTATTTTGCACGAGCATCTTTGACCGCTTGCACCAACCGAGTCCGATCAAAACCGTTTGCGACACCAGGCTTTGCAGGGCCTGCTGAGTACTTCGCCAGCGTTGTTTCGTCCCAGACCTCGTCTGCGGCAATAATTGCAATGCTGACTCCCTCGACGGTTGCAATATAGGGCATGAATGCCTCAGCGTCTGTGGCACCAATTCCGACGATGGGTAGTCTGCTTTTTCCTTTAGCCTCAAGCGTGTCTTGAAGCCCAACGCCGCCATAGTCTGCTGCGTGGTTATTCGCCATAGAAACGACATCTACCCCAGCATTGTGCAATGGGACGAGAGCTTGCGGCCCGATCCGGAAGGTGTACGCCTTCGGCTCTTTTGTACCTCGCGTAGTGAGCGCAGTTTCTAGATTGAGCATGGTGAGATCAGCGTCTCCGAGTGCGGGAGCGATCTGAGCAAAAGCCTGAGGGTCGTCTGCAAGTGCCGCGACGTACTCAGCAAAGTGGACGTCTCCTGCGAAGTTGATGGTGATCGGCCGAGTTGGGGCAGGTGCCGGGGCTGATTTCGTCATATCCTGGGCGGTCGTCGGGGTAGGTGTTTGGGCAGAACTACACCCCGCCAATAGAACGAGGCTGGCAAGAACGGCAAAAGGTCGACGCATGAAGTAAGCCTACGAAGATGACACGCCTCATCTGTGCTCCCACACCGATAAAGACCCACCCCTGTGATAGCCGCTCAGGCAACAAAAAGCCACTGCCGTAGCCGCTCAATCCGTTCCTTGACTTGTGCCTCTGTCGCTCGTGCTAGTGGCGGACCTCCGCATTGTCTACGCAGCTCTGCATGGATATGAGCAAATGGCTGGCCTTTTGCTCGTGCGTACTGCGCGACAAGTGAGTTAAGTTGTTTGCGTTCTTTTTCCAATGCTCGCCACATTGCGACGTCGGGGGCTACTTTTTCTTTTGTATCGCGCCGATCTTGGCGCTTGAGCTGGCGGCGCTGACGTTCCGCAAGCAGCACCGCGACCTGGTCTGGTTCCAATAACCCCGGCAATCCAAGCCAGTCTGCCTCTTCTTGAGAGTTTGGCTCAACCTGCAAGCCGTAGGCCTGAGCGTCAAAAAGAACGTGATCGAAGCTAGCCGACGAGTCGAGCGCTTCCCACTGGTCTTCTAGGTAGTCAGCGCCTTTTTCTTCACGGTTAGCCTGGGCGATCAACTCATCTTCGGCCCAGAGTCCATCGCTATGTTTCGGCGCGCCAAGCACATGGTTACGTTCCTTCTCCATCATCGAGGCATGGGCCAAGATGATCGGCACAGTGGGCAAGAACACCGTTGCCACTTCCCCGCGACGTCGGGTCCGCACGAAACGCCCGACGGCCTGGGCGAAGAACAATGGTGTTGATACTGAGGTGGCATAGACCCCAACGGCTAGCCGCGGCACATCGACTCCTTCAGAGACCATGCGCACTGCAACCATCCAGCGTGAATCGCTCTCGGTGAACTGCTCGATTCGTGAGCTGGCGGCAGCGTCGTCAGAAAGTACGACTGTGGGTTTGTCGCCGGTGAGCGCATGGAGCACTTTGGCGTATGCCCGCGCTTTCGTTTGGTC
>CAMQXE010000135.1 GCA_947038745.1 uncultured Propionibacteriaceae bacterium
TGTTCCTCTATCAGGCGGCACCGTGGTACGTCTACGCGATGTGGTTCGTCGTGCTGGGCGCCCTGATTGCTGCAAATGAATTGTCGCGTCGGAGCAAGCTAGCCGGTATTGCATGCTTTATCGTGCTTCCGTTGATTTTGACGATTTTCGTCTGGCCTTCGACCGCTGGCCCAGGGTCCTCAACTGGTACTTGGTTCCACTGGGTGAAGGTCTATTCAGCGCTAGCTGGCTGCCTCGGCTTCATGGCCTTGCGCTACCTGCCCAAACTGCAAACGAAGCGCTGGGCGCTGATGTTCCCCGCATTCATTTTGGCGCTCAATATCTTGGAAGCGGTCATCCGTGACTTCCAGTGCCGTGGCTTTGAGGGCATGGTCGATGGGGTATTCATGAATGGCGGCCCCTGGAATGTCATGAACGGTATCGCTGGCCTCATTAATATCGTGACGCTCTCGGGCTGGCTCGGTATCAAGATCTCGCGAGATAAGAGCAAGGACATGATTTGGGCTGACCAAATCTGGCCCTGGATCATCGCCTACGACGTGTGGAACTTTGCCTACGTCTACAACTGCGTTGGGGACCATTCGTTCTACGCTGGCGCTGCACTGCTGATTTCCTGCACCATCCCGGCCTTCTTTATTAAGAAGGGTGCCTGGCTCCAACACCGTGCCCACACGTTGGCGTTCTGGATGATGTTCACGATGGCAGTACCGTCTTTCGTGACCAGCTCGCGGTTCTCAATCCAGTCGTCACATTCGAATGCAGCACTGTTCACGATGAGCGCGATCTCGCTAGCTATCAATATCGCAGTCGCGGTCTACGAGATCGTGGTTGTTGTTCGGACCCGTCGTAATCCGATCAAGGATGAGCTGTACGTCGATACCAATGCCTATCAAGGCGCACTTGTCGCTGCGAACTTGGCTGACTAACACATCACAACAGTTGCGCGCCCAGATCAGATGATCTGGGCGCGCACGATGTTGTTTTAGCTGGTTCTTGCCGCTAAGCGACGTAGCCGCAATCCTTGAAGCAATAGTGAGGAGGCCATCGCTGCACCTACGCCTTCGCCTGCGCGTAAACGTAGGGCAAGTAGTGGTTCTAGGCCAAGTTCTTGAAGCACCAGTTGGTGTCCGCGCTCGCGGCTTCGCTGCCCGGCATGGAGATAAGCATGGACGCCAGGTTGGAGCCGCTGAGCGATCAAGGCGCAGACTGACGTTGCCAAACCATCAAGAACGATAGGCGCACCAGCTTCAGCAGCTCCCAGAATCACGCCTGTGAGCACTGCAAATTCTGGGCCACCTAGTTCGGCCAAGACCGTGACAGGATCGGTTAATGCTCCACTACGAGCACCCGCCTGAGTAATAACGGCGATCTTGCGCTCAACCATGTCATGATCGGCGCCCGCGCCTTGCCCAGCAACCTCGGCCGGATCAGCCTGAAGTAGAGCACAGACCAAGGCGGCAGCAACTGTCGTATTGCCAACACCAACCTCGCCCAGCGCGACCAAACCGTTAGCAGCGGCTTCGCGGCCATACTCTTGGCCGTGTGCGATTAGACGATCAACATCTGCACGGGCCATTGCCGCAGCATCGACGATATTGCCCCGGTCAGAAAGTTCTACGCGACAGTTTCGCGCGCCAGTAATAGCGGTGGCGACTCCGGCATCGACAACGATGCTGGCAAGCCCAGCACCTGCTGCTGAAACTACGCCCAGGCTAGTGCCAGCAACGCTGGCAACCATGACATCGGATGTTACTCGAGTGGGATAGGCCGAAATGCCCAGTTCTGAAACGCGATGGTCTGCGCCGACTAGTACGAGTGTGCCACTTTCAATAGCAGCGCCACCGACAGCATAAATAGCGTCGAGTTCACGATCTAGGACGCCGAGAGAACCAGGCGGGGAGAGCAACTGGTCAGAAACATCTGTTGCGCCAACTACTTCGTGTTGTTCAGGAGCGCGCAGATAATGAGTCAGGCCTGGAACGTCAGTATCGTCTGCAGGCCAGCTCTCGTGCATTACAACATCGGACAGTGGCAATCGCTTAGACCAAGCAAGGCGCTGCAATCCAGGCTCCGGCGGGCGCTCGTTGGGCCAGCCCACACATAGCCAGCCTAGGGTCTCCACGCCTTCGGGTAGGCCCAGAAGCTCGCCAAGTTCTTCAGGCGGGAAGAGCGTAACCCAGCCCATTCCAAGACCGAGAGAGCGAGCAGATAGCCACATATTCTCTACAGCGCAGGCGCACGACCACATATCTGCATCGGTGAAGGTGGCCCGTCCTAAGACACCCAGCGCAGGTGCGCGACGGTCACAGGCGACGACGATCCCTAGAGGGGCTTCTCGTAGCCCCTCTAGCTTGAGGTCGAGCAACTGCTGACCGCGTTCAGGCGTCATAGCACTGGCCTGTGTGATGCGCTGGGCATCAGCAATTGCCGCAGCACGCTCTCGGGTTTCAGCATCAGAAATGATGATGAACCGCCACGGCTGGCTATGCCCGACCGAAGGCCCCATATGCCCTGCTTCGATGATCTTTTCGATGAGTTCTGGAGGGACTGGATCTGGCCGGAAGCGACGAATATCACGACGGGAGCGGATCACTTCGTCAAGGTTGCCAATAGCTTCTTCGGGGAAGGCCCAACCCTGTGGGTCTTTAGCGCGTTCAGCGGCTGATGTGGCATCGCCGATGGTGGGGCGTGGCCGGGGAAAAGTCGAAGCAGAGTCTGGCATGTGGCCTAGCTTAGTTGTCACGACTGACAGAACTGTTGGCACGGTTAGGCGTTAGCAATTATGACGTTGCTAGGTATAGATGAACCTGGGTTATGGCAAACTCATTTTATGAAGAAAAAATCAGCGCACGTTGTCGCAGCAATCGCATGTATCGCAATTGCTGGAACTGGCCTGGCCGGTTGCTCTAGTGGACTGTCGGATGGAGCTTCTGAAGCCAAACGCTCCTCATCGTCTAAGCCAAGCAGCGTATCTTCTCCAAAGTCGAGTACGGCCTCTAAAACTAAGCCAAGCAGCACCTCGTCTCCTAAATCGAGTAGTGCTTCAACCGCTAAGCAAACTAGCGCTGCTTCAACCTCAAAGTCGAGCAGTGCTCCGGCGAGCAGCAAATCAAGTGCTGCGACTGCTTCTGGTAAAGGCACTGCCCTGAATCAGGTCATTGATGATTCGGCATTGAAGGCAAAGATTACGGTTATTGAATATGTCCGAGGTCTACCAGCTCAGGATCCGGCAATGGCTGAACGTGGCGATGAACTGGTTTTGGTACACGTAAGCATCGATCAAAGCAGCATTGAATATCCGTATTACACTACTGAATCGGGTCAATTCCAGATCAGTGCACCTACTTCTATAGGACAAAGCGCCAGCTCCGATCTGGTGAAGAAGTACATGAGCGCAAATGGTTACCCGGAACTTAAGTCGGTCAAAGGTCAGTCCTCAGGTGATGGCTGGGTTGCCTTATACATTAAGAAAGGCGCTCCAGAGGTTACTTTTACCTATAAGCGATCCGGATTCCAGACGACGAGCGGAGAATTGCCAAAATTTGAAGGGACTGCTCTTCTTAAGTAGTGGGGTTATCTACATATAAAAGTGCGGGGTGCGCAGGGTGAATTCCTGCGCACCCAGTTTGTTCTACCTATTTGGTTTATAATCCGGATGATTATATGGAAATATTAACCGTTCTTTAGTGGCGGGTCATTCTTATGCTTGTCGTAGTATTCTGCCATTGCATCATTTTTAAGTGCAGTGCTTAATTCGGCTACCCCGTTCTCATCCATGAGATCGATAGATTGCCCATCGGCTGAGCGACCGAAGGATAGCAAAGGAGCTTGTAATGCATGCATATCTGGCTTGCCACCAGTTAGTGCAACACTAGTGCCGATCTTTTGCATCTCTTGATTGGTAAGCTGCTCGTCTACAGTAAAGTAAGGAGCAATTTGATTAATGGCATTAGCTAGCTGGCTGGGGTTTGTCAGAGTTTCTTTAGAGATGAGCTTATTGACAATGGCCATCATTACGGCGCGTTGGCGCGCAGCACGATCTAGGTCACCGTTGGGAAGATCGTAGCGTTCGCGACAGTACTTAAGGGCCGCTTCTCCATTTAATTTGATCTTGCCAACTGGGAAAACATGACCATCGATCTGTCCAGCATTCTTGTTGTTTATTTCAACTCCGCCAAGAGAATCAATAATGCCAATAAATAACTCAAAATTTGTAATGGCGACGTGATCAATACGTACATCGAATAATTGCTCAACGGTTTGTACGGCTAGTGCCGGGCCTCCGTGGGCATAGGCGGCATTAATCTTGGCTTTTCCATGTCCTGGGATATCAACCCATGAATCACGCGGGATAGAGATAAGCGATACGTTTTTCCGATCGCCAGAAAGCTGGATCAGCATGGTTACGTCTGAGCGTCCTCGGTCTGTATTTAAATTGCGGGAGTCGGAGCCGAGTAGAAGGAACGTGAGCGGTGCATTTTTATCTCCAGAGGCGTGAGGCGAAGCTGGCCTATTTGAGCTGG
>CAMQXE010000136.1 GCA_947038745.1 uncultured Propionibacteriaceae bacterium
GGAACTGTTGCGATAGAAGCAATGACTACGCCTACTTGCAGCGACGTCGAATAGAGCGCAGTTATATACGAAACGCGAGTTGGGAAATGCCGCTTAACTAGGCTGGGGAGTAGCACATTGGCTACCGCCATGCCAGCCAAAGCTACGATGCTAAGTAAAAAGAAGACGACCCGGTCATGCACTAATGCGCGAGCGCCTGAGCCGATGCCTACGCATAGCAACGCCACAACGGTGACTCGATGGGGGCCAAACCTGGCAGCAAGAACTGCCGCAGCGGCACCAAAGAAAGCAAAACACAGAGCCGGCAAACTTGTGAGAAGACCTGCAGCCGCTGAACTCATTGCGAAATCAGCCTGTACCTGTTGTAGTACGGGGCCAATAGCAATTGCTGTCGGACGAACGTTGAAAGCCAAGGCAAGAATGGCCAGCACCGCTAACCATGGGCGGTCCCACCAAGATGGCGCAGGGGATGTTGGCGTTTTTAGGGCTGATCTCACCGGCCAAGTCTAAGGGTAAGAGCGCTATTAGGTTTTACCTCTAAACTTTTGCCTATGGCTAGGCAACAACCCGAACAGCAAGCACCACCGGTTCAGCGGCTTCGTTTTCGTTACGCAAAGCGAGGACCAGCTCGATTCACCTCAACCCGCGATTTTTCGCGGGCATTCGAGCGAGCCTTGCGGCGGGCTGAAATACCGATGGCCTACTCATCGGGTTATTCGCCTCACCCTCGTATCTCATACGCCAATGCTGCACCTACTGGTGCTGCTACAGAGGCTGAGTACGTCGAAATTGGGTTGGCGCAGATCTGCGATCCCGAGAAAGTCTGCAAAGTTCTTGATGAGGCATTGCCCCCAGGGATGAGCCTAGAGCAGGTTGCTGAAGCCAGTGGCGAATCTCTTGGTGAGCGTTTTCCGGCTAGTGAATGGGTTGTTGATCTAGCTGGGGTAGAAGACAGCATTGAAGCCGCCGTCTCAGCGCTTCTTTCCGCTGAGCTAATTGAGGTCACACGCGATACCAAGAAGGGGCTACGCACTTTTGATGCGCGAGCTGCAGTGGTGACGGCTGCCGTTGATTCGCCAACGCAACTTCACTTAGTGATGCTGCAAGGAAAACCACTAGTTCGCCCAGACGATGTGGTGAAAGCCATGACATCAGTTTGCCCGCAGTTCGTTCCCACGGCTCCGCCTTTGCTGACACGTCTGGCTCAGGGGCCACTTATTGATGGGGTAATTGGCGACCCGCTGGTGTAATAAAACACGGTTTTGCGACACGCAGCCTACGTCTGGCAGATACGGGTTCCACGACAAATTGGGATAGGTGTGGGATACTGGGGCTACGGCCTGGATCGCCTGATCCATCCGAAGCTACCAGCATGGGTACCGCGACGATTGTCGACCGCGGACGTGCTAGCTCCCGGGGCCACCTGACTTTGCTACGCAATGCGTAGCCGACCGCGATTAGTCGCAAAAGGAGCAGACATGCTCAGTGACGATGTCACCACCACATCTACGTCTGATGATCTTCCGCGTCCTCCTGCGGGGCGTCGTAGTTCACGCCGCCCAAGCGGGCCACCGGTAACTAAAACCGCGGTGGTGAAGCCGGATACCCAGCCTGTTGCAGCAAGCGTTGAAGCAAAACCTGCTACAGAGGTTGCAGAGCCAGTTCGCCGGACTCGTACACGTCGTCCCCGCAAGCCTGCTAGTGAAGTGCGTGAAACGGTAGAGCAGGCCAGCGTAGAGCAGCCAGTGCTCGCCGCAGAGCCAACAGTAAGCCTGCCGGAGGCTGGGGACCAGGAAGCTAAACCAACACGTAAGCGTGCTCCGCGTAAGCAGACTTCTACGGAAACTGGACCACGTCGTCGAACCCGGAATGTCGCACGTAAACCTGACAGTGAGGCCACTGGCGAGCAGGCATCGTTGGCTGATGTCATCGCTGAACGTGTACCGCTTATTGCAGACCCTGCCGCAACGGTTCCGGTGTTATCACCGGCAGAGACAGAGCAGGCGCTAGCGGAGCTTACTGCTGCAATTGCTCAGGCTTCAACCGAGCCAGCAGAGAATGATGAGGTCTCTAGCGAGGCAAGCTCTACCGATGTTGAGCAGGCAGAAGATGGCGATACCGATGATGGCGCCCCACGTCGTCGTCGCCGCCGCCGGGGTGGACGTCGTCGTCGCCGCAGTACTGATCTTAACGATGAGATAGATGAGTCCGATGAGGACGACGAGGCCACAACCGACGCTACTGAAGTAGTTGAAGGGGAGACTGAGAGCGAAGGCGAGACTGAATCGGCAGAGACTGACGAACAAGGAGACGGCACCCATCGTCGTCGCCGTCGTCGCCGTCGTCGTGGAGAAGACACCACTGGTGATGATGATCCAGATACCGAGGTCGTTGTCAGGGTTCGTGAACCTCGCGGCAATCGTGCCGCTAAGGTAAGCGATCAGGTTACTGGCATCGACGGTTCTACCCGTGTTGAGGCAAAGCGGCAGCGGCATCGTGAGGGGCGAGCGGCAGGTCGGCGTCGCGCTCCGATTTTGTCGGAGTCGGAGTTCTTATCGCGGCGTGAAGCTGTTAATCGCGTCATGGCAGTGCGTCAGCGTGAGGATTACACGCAGATCGCAGTGATTGAAGACGGTATTCTCGTTGAGCACTATGTTGATCGCGCCACATCGCGCAGTCTGATCGGAAATATCTACGTCGGCCGAGTGCAGAACGTATTGCCAGGCATGGAAGCGGCCTTCATCGATATCGGCCGTGGACGTAATGCGGTGCTGTATGCCGGTGAAGTTGAGTGGGATAGTTTTGGCGACGCAGGATCATCAAAGAAGATGGAAGACGTCTTCAAATCGGGCCAGCAAGTTGTTGTCCAGGTAACCAAGGACCCAGTGGGCGCCAAGGGCGCTCGTCTAACTGGTCATATCTCTTTGCCTGGGCGCTACATCGTGTATGCGCCAGGTGGTGATCTTTCGGGTATCTCGCGCAAGCTACCTGATACTGAGCGGGCACGCTTAAAGGGGATTCTTGATGATCTCACTGATGGCAATGAGAGCTTCATTGTGCGCACCGCTGCTGAAGGCGTAGACCAAGATGAGCTTCAGCGCGATGTTACTCGCCTCAAGGCCCAATGGGAATCGATCCAGAAGAAGGTCAAGCAGGGAAGCGCCCCGCAGCTGCTTTATGCAGAGCCTGACCCAACTGTGCGGATTGTGCGCGATCTCTTCACCGAAGATTTCGCCAAGCTAGTTATCGCCGGTAATGGCACTGCCGATGATGCATGGGAAAGCATTCATGCCTATGTCGAGCATGTTGCTCCCCATTTGGTGGAACGGATCGAGCGCTGGAATGCGGATAAGGGCGATCTCTTCGCTGATTTCCGTGTTGACGAGCAAATTCAGAAGGCTCTGGAGCGTAAGGTATTCCTGCCGTCGGGCGGCTCATTGGTAATCGACCGCACTGAAGCTATGACAGTTGTTGATGTCAACACTGGTAAGTTCACCGGGTCCGGTGGCAACCTTGAAGAGACGGTAACCCGAAATAACCTAGAGGCTGCTGAAGAAATTGTGCGTCAGCTACGGCTACGTGATGTCGGCGGCATTATCGTGATCGACTTCATCGATATGGTTTTGCCGAGTAACCGAGATCTGTTGCTACGTCGGTTGGTTGAGTGCTTGAGCCGTGATCGCACCCGTCACCAGGTTGCTGAAGTGACCTCTTTGGGTTTGGTCCAGATGACTCGCAAGAAGATCGGTACAGGTCTTGCGGAGGCATTTACGCAGGAATGCGAGACCTGCAAAGGGCGTGGCTACCATCGCCATGATGAGCCAGTAGAGACTCAAGCCGCTGCTGATGGCGGCGATCGTTCGGAGCGTAAGCAACCTCACGCTAAAGGTCGCAAGCGCGCGGCTAAATCAACAAAGTCTGCGGAGTAATGCGCATAAGTTATAGCGAAGGAGTCCGTATGGAGACAGTGAAGTTCCTGGAACCAACGGGACGAGATTTTGGTGCTGAGTGGGATGCGCGCATTGCTGCTGCACCTGATGGCGGAAATATGTTCCAGACTTACGAGTTTGGCATCGTGAAGTCGGCAAACCGCTGGCAGCCGCGGTATGCCCTCGTTGGTGATATTCCGGTGGTGATCCATGAAAAGAAGATCTGGGGCTTAGGCAAAGCCTGGTATATCCCGAAGGGGCCATGCGTGTGCTCTATTGAGCAGCTCACGCAGATCCTTTCTGCATTGCAGCAGGCGGCGCGCAAGCAAGGGGTGGTATCGCTCAAGATCGAACCTGAGCTAATTGATTCTCCGGTACATCGCACTGCTTTGCGTGAGCTTGGTTTCACAAAGGTTCCCTTTGTGCAGCCAAATGCTCATACGATCGTGGTTGATCTTGATCGTCCGCTCGATGAGATCTTTAACTCATTGCCTAAGAAGCGTCGCTATGACATTCGTCGTGCCGAACGTGATGGGGTCGTCATCGATAAGGCCGATGCC
>CAMQXE010000137.1 GCA_947038745.1 uncultured Propionibacteriaceae bacterium
AGTCACAGCAGAGCCCTGCATCGTCGTAGCTACGCCAGGAGCAGAACCTCCAGCTGCAACAGGCTACGCAGCTGCAGTTCTACTTGATGCTGATGCTTCGCTATCGCGGCCAGATCTTCGCGCTGCTGAAGAATCTTTGCGACGCTGGTCAGCCGCAGTTTCGTTAGTCCGTGGCCCAGCCAACGGTGGCTCAGTAGTCATTGTAGGAGATCCAATTGCTCGCGCAGTCCAGGCTCTTGTCCGTCACGATCCAGTCGATTTCGCAAAACGAGAGATCGAGGAGCGTGATGGAGCATTGCTACCGCCCCAAGCTGGTTTGATCGCTGTAGAGGGCTCAGCTGCTGCTCTTGGAGCGCTACAAGCCAAGCTGATCCTGCCGCAAGGAGCTGAAGCTTTTGGTCCATTACCTTTCGGCGGGGGAGATGAACAACGGATCTTGATCAAGATGACACCATCGCAACGTCGCAGTGTCGCAGCATCCTTGCACGCAATTATTGCTGAGTGGTCACAACACAAGGACCCATACCTTGTCCGCATCCGCGTTGACCCCATCGCGGTGTGAACTCACCCGGTAGCCTTAGCCTGTGCGTATTCTCTTTGCCGGAACTCCCGACGTCGCTGTTGCCAGCCTTGATGCCATCGTTGCTGCTGGACATGAGGTCGTTGGTGTACTGACACGCGCAGATGCTCCGGCAGGACGAGGCCGCAAGCTCGTTGCCTCACCGGTATCGCAACGGGCCCAAGAATTGGGTCTGCCAGTATTCACTCCGCACAGAGTCGCTGATATCCATGACGAGTTAGTAGCGCTTGCTCCTGATCTTGCTCCCGTCGTTGCTTACGGCCAGCTCATTCGAGCTGCTGAGCTTGCCATTCCTAAGCAAGGGTGGATCAATCTGCATTTCTCCTTGCTGCCACGCTGGCGGGGAGCTGCACCGGTACAACGCGCCATTATGGCTGGCGATACCGAGATCGGAGCAGCCGTTTTTAGCCTTGTTCCAGAGCTTGATGCTGGCCCGATTTATCGCACCCTCACAGATGTTGTACATCCCACCGATACCAGTGCCACGGTGCTCACCCGGATGGCTCAGAGCGGGGCAAAACTTCTCGTCGATGCTATTGCCGCTGTTGCGGCTGGGGAAAAACCAGTACCCCAGCCAGAAACCGGAATTATCCACGCAGCAAAAATCACAGTCGAAGATGCTTTTCTCGATCTCACCGCTTCAGCGACTGAACTTGATCGGTTAATTCGCGGCTGTTATCCAAATCCCGGCGCCTGGACTACCTTCCGGGGGGAACGGTTCAAGATCAGCGCTGCCTCGCTTTCACCGACTGCACTGCCGTTAGCACCAGGACAATTACGGGTGACGAAGAAGACTTTAGAACTGGGCACTGGCACAGTCCCATTACAGCTCGATACCGTCCAAGCAGCCGGAAAGAAGCCGATGGCTGGCTCAGATTGGGCTCGTGGGGCAAATATCACAGCAACAGATCGGATGGGAGCCTGATGGCCCGCAGCGTTGACCTTACTCGTGAGGCAGCTTTCGACACATTACAAGATGTGACCGTTGATGGCGCCTACGCCAATCTCGCATTACGCGAGCGGCTGGCGGCTGCCGGGTTAGAGGGACGCGATGCTGGTTTTGCTACCGAATTGGTCTATGGCACCTGTAGATCGTTAGGAACCTACGATCGCATCATCGAACTAGCTGCCAAACGCGACTTAGCTTCGCTGGAATCTGGCATTATCGATGTTTTGCGGCTTACTGCTCACCAACTTTTCGCGATGCGCGTCCCACTACATGCTGCTGTTGATGCCAACGTTGATTTAGCTGCCCGTGTGGTAGGCCACCGCGCTACTGGCGTCGTCAATGCCATTGCCCGCAAACTAGGTGCCCGCAGCTTTGACGACTGGATCGCGGAACTCTCAGAAGATCTGAGTGAGCTCGACGCCCTAGCCCTGCGCACGTCCCATCCACGCTGGATAGTCGAGGCTTATGCAGATGTTCTTCCAGCCGATGAACTCGAAGCTGCACTGCTATCCAATAATGAGGCACCAGAAACAACATTGGTTGTGCGTCCTGGATTATGTGAGGTATCTGATCTTCCCGGAGAGCCCCTACGCTATAGCCCTTATGGCACGTCATTTAAGGGGAATCCTGGTGCTATTGCTGCAGTTCGCAATGGCAAAGCTGGGGTCCAAGATGAGGGATCTCAACTGGTAGCAATGGCTCTTGCGGCAGCCAATGCGCCTTCAGGAACATGGTTGGATTTGTGTGCTGGACCAGGCGGAAAGTCAGCGCTCTTAACTGGTTTAGCGTTAGCCAGAAATGAGCGTTTAGTAGCAGTTGAGCCCCATGAGCAACGTGCCCAGTTGGTAAAGAAAGCTCTACGTACTTACCCGGGGTTTCCGTGGGTCATCATCGGAGACGGGCTAGAACCTGCCTGGCAGCCATCGAGCTTTGCCAGAGTCCTTGCTGATGTTCCCTGTAGCGGCCTAGGAGCATTGCGACGTCGCCCTGAGGCGCGTTGGCGCAAAGATCCCACAGACATTGCAGAGCTTGCCCAGATCCAACAAGGCCTGTTGGCTACTGCACTGGATTCAGCAAAGCCCGGAGGTGTTGTTGCCTACGTCACGTGCTCTCCGCATAAAGCAGAAACTAGCGACATCGTTGAAGCGGTAATCGCACATCGGGCCGTTACAGTTTTAGATGCTCCAAGCTACCTGCCCGAGGTAGCTCATGCTGCCCATGGACGCTATATCCAGTTATGGCCGCATCGCCACGGAACAGACGCAATGTTTTGTGCGCTCTTACAGATCAACGAAGCCAAGTAGAGTAGACCTGTGGATTTCTTTATTACACCAAGTATTCTCAACTCTGATCTGGCCAATCTCGCAACTGAGGTGAACCGCATTCCGAGCGCCGATTGGCTCCATCTCGACGTCATGGATGGCCACTTCGTACCTAACCTCACCCTTGGGCTACCTGTTGTTGAGATGCTCGCACGGCATACCTCGACGCCTTTTGATATGCACCTCATGATCGAAAATCCTGATCAGTGGGCACCGCAATATGCCGAAGCTGGCTGCCATTCGGTGACCTTCCATGTTGAAGCAGCAAAGGCACCAATCCGACTAGCTCGCACTATTCGTAAGCTCGGTGCAAAAGCAGCGATCGGTCTCAACCCAACGACCAGTATTGAGTCCTATGCCTGCATGCTCGATGAGGTGGATTCGGTACTCATCATGACCATCGAACCAGGTTTTGGTGGCCAGGCATTCATGGATTTCACCCTGCCAAAGATCGCTCGTACCCGTGAGCTGATCGGTGATCGGGAGATTCGGATTCAGGTCGATGGTGGCGTCTCGCTTGAGACGATTGAGCGCTGTGTCGAAGCTGGCGCAGATACTTTCGTCGCTGGCTCAGCAGTATTCAATGCTACTGATCCTGATGTGATGGTCAATCAGTTGCGCCAAGCAGCATCTGCCTGCTGCGGCACGCACAAACATGGCTGAAGTCCGACATTACATGCGACACTCTCGAGGGACTCGACATCGCAGACCTCATCAGTATTTTTAAGCAAGGAGCATTACAGTGACCAATCTCTCTGGCGTTCGTACCGGCCCGCTTGAAGCCGGCGAACGTGTCACGCTCATTGACGGTAAAGGTCGTCGTCATTCCATCTTGCTAACCCCTGGCAAGGTCTTTCACACCACTCGTGGCGGGATTAACCACGACGATCTCATCGGCGGCCCCGAGGGCGTCGTGATCAAATCTGTTGGTGGGTTCCAGTACCTGGTGTGGCGTCCGCTCATGCACGATTACACCGTATCCATGCCGCGTGGGGCAGCGGTCATTTACCCCAAAGACCAAGGCCAGATCATCACCTGGGCTGATATTTACCCTGGTGCCCGCGTACTGGAAGCTGGCGTCGGTTCTGGCGCACTATCGATGGCGCTCCTGCGCGCTATTGGCCCTACTGGCACGCTCTACAGCTACGAACGCCGTGAGGAATTTGCTGAGGTCGCACAGAAGAATGTCGAATGGTTCTTCCAGGGGCGACCGGAGAACTGGAACGTTCGCCTTGGTGGACTACCCGAAGCCCTTGGCGAAGAAGAACTTGACCGTGCGATCCTTGACATGTTGGCTCCGTGGGAGTGTGTCGAAGCAATCGCTGCCAAGCTACGCGCTGGCGGTATCTTGTGCTGCTATGTCGCAACGACGACGCAGCTAGCCCGCACCATGGACACGATCCGCGCCCATGGCGGTTTTGCTGAGCCATCAGCATCCGAGCTCATTACGCGGGAGTGGCATGCCGAGGGTCTGGCAGTGCGCCCAGGACACGGCACAAGCTCGCATACAGGTTTCTTGATTTTTGCTCGCCGACTTGCACCGGGCGTCACCACGCCAACGAAGCGACGTCGCCCAGCTCCTGGTGCGTATGGCCCTGATTACCAGGGGCCACGCCCATTTGGGATGGC
>CAMQXE010000138.1 GCA_947038745.1 uncultured Propionibacteriaceae bacterium
AGCCCATGATGACGTAAAGCACGGTGTAAAGGCGCCGGGGAGCGCTCAGCCAGAAAATCCGAAAGAGCATGCCGGCCAGCGCACACGACCAGATCAGGATGAGCAACGTCAAACGCGAGAGCCCACTCAGCAGGGCAAAGCACAGCGGCGTATATGTACCGGCAATGAACAGGTAGATGAAGCTGTGATCCAGCCGTCGAAATACCTGCTTGACCGCTGGCGACCATGGCCCACGATGGTAGACGCCAGAATTTGTGAACATGATGTAGGCCGAAAGCAGATACACCACGCAGGCCAGGCGCAGAGATTGCGACGGCGCGAGCGCAACCAGGAGCAACCCAGCAATCAAGCTAATGGGAGACATTGCCACGTGAAACCAGCCGCGCAACCGAGGTTTCACCTCAGGGGTAGTTGTCATCACACGCTCGCCTTCTCTATTGGCTGTTGCTCAAGATCTACGACTTCAACACTACGACCTAAAACCAAACTTTCCTTACAGACATCAGCCAATGGTCGCAACCGCCACGGATCAGAACTTACGCCCGATAGTCTGAGACCATGAGCACTGTCGAAAAGGTCGTCAATAGCGCCAGAGAAATCATCGACCGGATGCACCCTTCTGGGATGCTGTACGCCACCTACGAGCAGCGGCTCATTGCTGAGTTGGATCGATCTCGACTACCTCGCCATGTTGCAGTAATGGCTGATGGCAACCGGCGTTGGGCTAAACTCAATGCCCCGGGTGAGTCACTCGTTAAGGGCTACGAAGCAGGCTCTGACAAGCTGCTTCAGTTCGCTAGCTGGTGTGACGAGGTTGGGATTCCCACGATCACTTTGTGGGTGCTTTCCACAGAAAATCTCCAGCGCAACGATGCTGACGAATTACTCCCATTGCTCGATGTCATTGAAAAACTTGTCACTGATCTGGCAGCCAGCGACAAGTGGCGAGTCAAAATCGTCGGTGATCTCACGTTGTTGCCTGAGCCAATGGTGCAACAACTACGCGCAGCCGAAGAACGCACCGCACGAATTAATGGCATGCACATCAATGTCGCGGTCCCCTACGGCGGGCGACATGAGCTACGTGACGCTATCCGCTCGCTACTACGTGAAGAAGCAACAAAGGGCACTTCGCTAACCGAGCTTGCCGAGCGCATTGACTTCGACGATATCGCCGAACATCTCTACACCAAAGGCCAGCCTGATCCTGATCTACTTATCCGCACGTCCGGGGAGCAGCGGCTCTCCAACTTCTTCATGTGGCAGTCAGCCCACTCTGAGCTCTACTTCTGCGAAGCGCTCTGGCCCGACTTCCGCAAGGTCGATTTTATTCGCGCCCTACGCAGCTATACCCAACGCGAACGTCGCTATGGGCGTTAGTGGGCACGCTAACAACGCGCCCACAGTGGTTCTTTGAGATCAGCAAGTTCTGTCACCGGCTCAAAGCACTGCGTGCCACGGCAAACATAGACGGTTGATTTTCCGTCCCGGGCATCACGGTTCTGCGTGAGAGCGCCCCACTGCTGCCCAGGTGCGACGTTGATGATCGCGGAACCCGCAGGCGCCATACGATAGGTCGCGATAGCCATCTGGTCCAGGACTCCTTCGGTTCGCTCGACGACGATAGTCGCACGCCCCAAACCTCGACGAGCCTCGTCCGAGATCATCGCTTCCGCGAGCGCCCACCCCGCATTCACCGGGGACTGCGCGAAGAATACGCTCGTCGTTGCGGCAGCACGGTCAGCCTGCGCCAGCAGGTCAGCATCGTCAAGGAGTAGCCCCACCAACCGCTGTGCGCAGACCATAATCGATGTCGCACTAGGCACATCAATATCGGCCACGTCACGCGGACGGACGTAGAGCAAATCGGTGGCAGGCCCATCGAAGAACCCACCATCATCGGCACCAAAATGGGCCGACGCTTGGGCAAGCAGCTCCCCAGCGCGCTCAGCCCAAACGCGCTCACCGACAGTGGCACCAAAACGGGCAAAGCCCAAGGCTAAGGCTGCATAGTCTTCACACTGCCCTGCGGTGGCCGTCACACCTTGGAATGAGGTACGAGCAACCGCACCGTCCTTGACGTGTATCTGCCATAACGCATCGGCTAGTTCACGGGCATATCCAAGCCAATCCTCGCGGCCAAAGATCAAGGCAGCTTGTGTTAGTGAATCCAAAAGCAAGCCATTCCAGCAGGCAACGATCATGCTGTCGCGCTGCGGTGGGAAGCGGTTCCAACGCAAGTCGAAAAGCGTTTGACGGACTTTAGCTAGACGCTCAGGGTCTGGATGCGCCCGCAACTGCAAGGTCGAGAAGCCACCCTCAAAAGTACCTGGCTTAGTGACGTGGAAAACCCGAGATGCCCATTCAGCATCTTCGACACCAAGTGCGTCATCAAGTAGTTCTAGATTCCACAGATAATAGGCCCCCTCATGGGCGAAGCCTCGAATATCAGCAGAATCAGCGTCTTGTGCAGAGGCATAGAGGCCCTCGTCGGTACGCATTTCACGCTGCAACCAACCAATGAGCGATTCAACAACACCAGCGAAGAACCCGCGCAGCCAAGTGTCGTGGTCGGGGGTGCGCCGCCAGCCACGCGCATAGACCCCTAGCAAAAGCGCATTGTCGTAGAGCATTTTTTCAAAGTGCGGAGTGACCCATGCATGATCGACGGCGTAGCGGTGGAAACCTCCGCCGAGCTGATCGTGAATACCACCACGAGCCATTGCTTCAAGAGCATGGTGTGCCATGGAAAGCTCGCCGGCGTCCCCGGAGATGAGCAGACCATCAATTGTGGCGGCATGAGGGAACTTAGGAGCATTTCCCCAACCGCCGTGAATACCGTCGCTGCTTTCAGCAACGCGCTGACGTATTGCCGATAGATCGACAGTAATCGGTGTTTGCGGTTGCTGCATAGTCACGAGCTGCTCGGTGATCTGCTGGGCGGAGTCGATAACCTCATCATGACGATCCGCCCACGCCTGTGCCAGCGAAGTGAGAACCTGATCAAAACCAGGCATTCCGCCCTCAGCTTTGCGCGGGTAGTACGTACCAGCGAAGAAGGGTTTACCTTCCGGAGTGCAGAAAACTGAGTTAGGCCAGCCACCGCGCCCAGTCAGCGCTTGTGTAGCTGCCATAAATACCGCATCAACGTCTGGGTGCTGTTCCCGATCAACCTTGATCGCGACCCAGTCCTTGTTAAGTATCGACGCGATTACCGCATCGTCGAAACTTTCTTCGCTCATCACATGGCACCAGTGGCACGACGCGTAACCAACGGAAATGAATACGGGCACATTACGCTCACGTGCTTCCGCCCAGGCCTCCTCACACCACGGCCACCAGTTAATTTTCTGGTGTGCGTGGAGTTGCAGATAGGTGCTGGCAGTGTCCCCAAGTCGGTTCGGCATACCCCAAGCCTACGAGTTAATTTCATTGGCGTGCCAGGCGGTCCGTTTCTATGGTCGTCTTCTGAACAAAATTACCTGAGCGATCAACCCGCTTTAGTGGCATTCGTGGCCTAAACTCAATCGTATGGCTCAATCCACCAACGATCAGATCTGGCTCACCCGCGAAGCTTTTGACAAGCTCCAAGGCGAGTACGACTACCTCACGACCACCGGTCGCGCGGAAGTGACCGCCAAGATTGCTGCTGCCCGAGAAGAGGGCGATCTCTCCGAAAATGGCGGTTACCACGCTGCGCGTGAAGAGCAAGGGCAGATGGAAGCCCGTATCGTCATCCTGAAAGATAAACTTGAGCGCGCCCAGGTCGGCGAATCTGTAGCCTCTGACGTCGTTGTCGCTGGCAATATCGTCACCATCGCTTTCGACGGCGACCTCGATGACACAGAGACTTTCTTGCTGGGCTCACGCGAAGTGCTAGCGCTTGATGAAAGTGTCGAGGTGCAGGTCTACAGCCCACAATCCCCCATTGGTGCTGCAGTTCTTGGTCACAAGAAAGGCGACGCGGTGAGTTATCAGGCTCCCACTGGAAAGAACATCAACATTACGGTTGTGGAGTTTAAACAAAGCTAGAAACTATTGATAAAAGCCGTCGCGTACCACTTAGGTGGATACGCGACGGCTTTACTTTGCCACCGATCACATCGAAAGTGACAACAACCGCTCAGCGTGTTCAGCTGTGATCGCGCCGTCCGCTACTGCTGCCAGGATCTGCTCTGTTGATTGCGGCATTACTTCGTCATCAGCGCCGTCCATACCTAACTTGACTAGGAGCTCGGCGTAGCGTTGGCGCGCAGTTGGATAGGAAACACCCAGATATTTTCCTACTTCGCGCATGTTGCCTCGTGATATCAGAAAAACTTTCAGCATGTCGATATCAGCATCATCGAGCGCACAAAATGAGCAGCGCTGAAACTCGCCGATGATTTCTGTGCCGCACCCTGAACAACCAACGCGGCGGGGTTGAAGCTCCGCCGCGCATACTGGGCAATCGCTTGGTGCGCGATGCTGAGTCACT
>CAMQXE010000139.1 GCA_947038745.1 uncultured Propionibacteriaceae bacterium
TCGAACTCGTCGCCGCTGCATCGTGCGGCTTAGCGTTGAACCTGTTGCAGCGCTGGCTCAGGCTTGGCAACGGTTGGAGCAAGACCATGATGTAGAAGCTGGCATGATGTACGTCGGCGGCGCTCAGCTTAGAATCCTCGATAAAGGAAATATCGAGGTAAGTAGCAGTGGGGAAGATGGGCTTGATTCATTGCACTGGTGCATCAATGACATGCTCGGAGAGGCACTGGCTGGTAGCGATCCAGCGGTTAAGGTAAAGGTCATTAGCGAGAAGATTGAGTCGAAACGTAGCTAAAGCTGGCTACGGAGGGCGTCGGTAGGGCAATGTGGTTGCGCTCACAGCCGAACCGTAGACTCATTGCTATGACGCGTACCACTGATCCTCGTGAGGTTCTCGCAACCCAGCCCATGAAGCCGATGCAATGGCTAGTTGTTGCGCTGATGGTTCTTCTTACTGCTCTTGATGGTTTCAACGTGCAATCTATTTCCTTTGCAGCGCCGGGGATCTCGCGTTCCTGGGGCATCGATAAAGCTGCCTTGGGGGTTGTGCTTTCAAGCGAACTTGCAGGAATGGCGCTTGGGGCACTGATGATTGGTCGAATTGCAGATCGATTTGGTCGCCGCCCAGTCATCATCGGCGGTTTAATCATCATGGCTTTAGGTATGGGTCTTTGTTCTAATGCTGACAGTGTGGGAATGCTTACTATCTGGCGAGTGCTTACCGGCATTGGTGTTGGCGGCATGCTTGCAGTAGGTAATGCCACGGTCGCGGAGTTCTGCCAAGCAGCTAAACGTCCCCTTGGTTCTGCTCTTATGGCCGGTGGTTTCCCCTTGGGGGCGGTACTGGGTGGTCTTATTTCGACGAGATTACTTGCTAATGGCGGTGACTGGCATCGTGTTTTCATGGTGGGCTGTCTTGGCAGCTTAGGAATGATCCCGATTGCGTTATGGCTTTTACCCGAGTCTCCCAGCTATCTCGTGGGAAAAGGTGGCTCGCAGGCGCTGGCGCGGGTCAACAAGATCTTGGTGCGGCTAGGACAGCCGCAGGTGGAGGCGTTTTCTGCTGATGCAGCAAAGAAAGTGACCCTGGCTAGCGTTGCAACTCGTTCGCTACTTATCTCGACAGGTCTGTTGATCGCAACTTTCTTCTGCCATTCTGTGACCTTCTACTTCTTTGTGAAATGGATTTCTAAGTTTGTTGTGAGCTATGGCTTGGCGGCAACGCAGGCAGGAAACGTGCTGATTTGGTGCAACGTAGGTGGCGTTTTAGGTGCTGTTGTCTTGAGCGTCTTGACGTTGAAGTTGCGCCCGGTCTGGCTTGTCATCTCGATGATGTTAGCTTCGGTGATTGGTGTCTCTTGTCTATCTCTGATTGCTCAGGGGCCGAACGCTTTGTTGCTGCTGACGCTCTTGGCCTTTGGGGTTGGGTTCGTCACTAATGCCGCCATCGTAGGTAGCTATGGCCTCATGGCTCTGACTTTTCCAACGGCAGTTCGCGCAAGCGGCACTGGTCTAGTGATTGGTATTGGACGGATTGGGTCTGTGATAGGTCCGATTCTTGCCGGAGTGTTATTGCAATCGGGGTTAGGGTTGCCGGCGGTTGCTTCGCTGATGGCTTTGGGATCGTTGATCGGAGCTGCTGCAGCAGCGCTTCTTGCCCGCCGAATCTGAGTGAGTTGATCCACTTAGGAGTGGGTTTTGTCCAGTATGTGGAAGATTGTCCATGATTGGTGTTGCTGAATTCTCTCAGAATTGCAAATTTGATGATCCAGTTGCAATTACTTCATTAGTCGATCTATCTGGGTGGTGTGAACCATGACTCTGAGGTAATTTCCCTTGTGTATATCGCATCGTGCGTGGATTTCTCTATATAGACAGTCGAATAACTATCACAGGTCATGCACAGCAAATACACAGCTTTCTTGGGTATTCCTAAACGTAACTTATAAAACTTGAATTTCTCCTGAGCGTTTTTTGTATTCAAAAGGCTGTGTGATGCACAAGTATTAAGAGGACCGAGCTGGCGGGGGCTGGCTCGGGTTACCACCTCTAGGAGGAATACATGGCACGCAAGCCCATGGTTGCCCTGCTCGCTGCGAGTGCGCTCGCATTGAGCCTGGCAGGTACCATTCCGGCTAACGCTACTGATACGACTGCGCCGGCAAAGCCGGTCGCGACTGTCACTAGCGAAACAGCTCGTTTTATTGTGAACTACGCTGAAGATTCTGGTGTTGGCTCACCTAATCGTTCGGCTGCGCAGAGCCAGGTCGTCGATATCGTCAATAACTACGGACGTTCGATCGCTGAGGCTCGTACTCTAGGCACTGGATCTCAGGTTGTTATTCTGAGCAAGGCATTTACCCCAGCAGAGGCTGAGGAGTTCATGTCTAAGTTGCAGAATCGTCCGGGTATCGATTCGGTTGAGGTCGATGTCAAGATTCAGCGTGTAGCAACTCCGACTGATCCTGAGTACAAGCGTCAGTGGGATATGAAGGGCGCTCCTGGCGGTCTCAACTTGGAGCAGGCTCGTGACCGTTACGACGGTAGCGGTGTGGTTGTGGCTGTCGTCGATACCGGTATCGTTCGTCACCCCGATCTTGATACTCAGGTGCTTCCTGGCTACGACATGATCTCAGATTCGTCTATCGCTCGTGACGGCGATGGCCGTGACAATAACCCGATTGACGAGGGCGACTGGGTCGAAGCTAATGACAAGGACTGTGGTAACGGTAAGTTCCACTCTTCATCATGGCACGGCTCGCACGTCACTGGCACGATCGCTGCACGCGCCAACAACGGTGTAGGTATTGCTGGCGTCGCTCCGGGTGCACGGGTTGTTCCTGTCCGTGTTCTAGGCCGCTGCGGTGGTTACACCTCTGACATCGTCGATGGCATGATGTGGGCCGCTGGCTTGCACATTGACGGTGTGCCGGACAACCCGAACCCGGCGAAGGTCATTAACGCCTCATTGGGCGGTAGCGGAGCCTGTGCGTCCGTGCAGCAGCGCGCTATTGACATGATCATGGCTCGCGGTACTACGTTGTCAATTGCTGCTGGCAATGACAACAAGGACGCATCTGGCTTCAACCCTGCAAACTGCAATGGCAGCATTACTGTTGCTTCCAATGGCCCGACAGGTTCGATGGCCTACTACAGCAACTATGGACGCCGGATTGATGTCATGGCTCCTGGTGGCGATATGAGCCTGGCTGAAGAAGACGGTATTTACTCGACGGTTGATATGGGTACTCGTCAGCGTTCCAATGCTGGCTACACCTACATGCAGGGCACCTCGATGGCTGCACCGCACGTTGCGGGTGTTATCGCGCTTATGTACCAGGCGAACCCGAACATCACTCCAAACCAGGTAAAGCAGGTCCTCAAGCAGACTGCTCGTGTGGTGAATTGCTCTAAGGGCTGTGGCGCTGGACAGGTTGATACATTAGCGGCAGTTCGCGCTGCTGGTGGCGTGGTAAACCCAGAACCAGTACCAACTCCGAAGCCAACGGTTCCGGTTCCTACAACTCCGAAGCCAACGACTCCGAAGCCAACGGTTCCGGTTCCTACGACTCCGAAGCCAACGGTTCCGGTTCCTACAACCCCGGTTAGCGGAAATCTCGTCAACGGTGGTTTTGAAGGTGGCAAGGCTGGCTGGACTGGCAACACAAACGCGATTACCACAGATAGCAAGTGGCCAGCTCATACTGGCGCATCTTACGCTCGTCTGAATGGCCGCGGCACGCCAAACGTCAATTACGTGGGGCAGCGAGTGACTATTCCCAAGGACGGTCAGATTCAGTTCTATCTCAATGTGAAAACTGATGAAGTCAACTCCCTGGCGAGTGACACGCTTAAGGTACAGGTATTCTCCACATCAGGGCGCTACTTGGGTACTGCTGGACAGTGGTCAAATGCTCACAAGTCCTATGGTTACGCACTCCGTGTTGCTGATCTATCTCAGTACGCTGGACAAGAGGTTGAGATTCGCTTTGTAGGCGAAGAAGACGGCAGCAAGGCAACGACGTTCCTGATTGACGATGTCAAGTTGAGCGGATTGTCCTAACACTACGTGGATTGTCCATCCTCAGGCGGGGCTTCGAGTTATCGAGGCCCCGCCGCCCTTGCTTGTGTCGCTTCTATGGCAAGGTTCAGAGTAAGCTCCACCTTTAACAATGATCGGGGGACCGTAATGGCAAAACTGTCGTTTGCTGAGACGCTCTCGGAAGCTATCGGCAACCAACCGCTAACACTTGATCGGATTAGCGCAAAACTGCGTCAGATGGGCACCCCTACATCTGTAACCACCTTGTCGAGTTGGAAATCTGGCAAGAGCCAACCAACTCGGCAGCGCTCGCTGGCAAGCCTTTGCGAGCTGGATAGTATTTTGGGGCTACCCTCAGGCACCCTTCAAGAAGCTGCTGAAGAAGACCCGCTGTGGAATCTTGATGCTGTTGTGCCA
>CAMQXE010000140.1 GCA_947038745.1 uncultured Propionibacteriaceae bacterium
CGGCTAATCTTAGCCGATAGTGCCGGGTGGATGCGCACACGTCTGAGTTGGCCCACCCGGCAGCATCATATTACGCGACTAAAACGATCTTTCCGACGTTATCTCCGCTTGCCAACTGCCGATGCGCTAGCTGGGCGTCAGCCAAGGCAATTCGAGTCTCTGTGGGTAGATTCAATCGCCCATCGCGATACATTGGCCAGACTTCACGCTCAACGCGCTGCGCAATAGCGGCTTTTTGCTCCGCTGGACGGAACCGTAAACCAGTAGCAGTCAGAGTTGCCCGCTTTGACAACAATAAGTTCAAATCAAGTTCTCCCTTGCGCCCACCTTGAAGCCCGATGGTACACATCCGCCCCTCCACGGCGAGCGCCCGCAGATTCGAGTCCAGGTATTTAGCTCCCATGATGTCGAGGATCTGGTGTACGCCCTGGCCTGCCGTCGCCGCTTTGATCTCAGCTAACCAGTCATCGTGATAATCGATAGCTAAATCAGCGCCCAACTCACGAGCGATAGTGCACTTTTCGGCAGAACCGGCAGTCGTGGCAACCCAAGAACCCAGCGCATGCGCATATTGAATCGCGAAGGCTCCAATGCCCCCTGCGCCACCATGAACGAGGAAACGAACCCCCGGCCCCAGGAAATCACCAAGATTAGAAACAACCGTCGCAGCTACCTCAATTAGGCCAGCAGCACTCACAAGATCGACGCCCTCAGGCGGGCGCACACACTGCCCGGCTGCAACAGCGACGTATTCGGCGTAGCCACCACCGGCAAGGAGCGCCACGCAAGGGTCTCCAACGGTCCAACCGGTTACGCCCTCACCCAGCGCTGCCACCGTGCCGGATACCTCCAGCCCCAGCAGCTCAGAGGTGCCCTTAGGCGGTGGGTAATGCCCGGCAGCTTGGAGCAGATCAGCACGATTAACTCCAACCGCAACAGTTGTGATCAGTATTTCACCAGCACTCGGAACTGGAGCCTCGACGTCCTCATACGACAACACTTCCGGGCCGCCAGCCCCATTGCACACGATCGCCTTCATAACGTTGATCGTAGCGGGGGTCGACGGCCCGGAAGTGAAATTAACAGGGTTACTTGTGTCCAAGCGCCTGAGTGTGGGTGTCGTCGTCATGAATATGCTTGCGGCACAGCAGGTAACCGACGCCGAGGATGGCAAACCAGATCGGAGTCACCAGCAGAGCCTTGAGCGTATCTTCCTCGCGGGTGAGTACGTAGATACAGAAGGCGAAGAACGCCAAGGTGAGGTATGACAGCACCACGCCACCCTTGAATGGGTAGACCGACTTGCCGTGGGCCTCAGGGCGCTTCTTGCGGTAAACGAGGTAGCTAATCATGATCATCGACCACAAGAACAAGAACAATACTGCCGAGACCGTTGTCACCAGGGTGAAGGCAGACATGATGGATTCACTAGCGGCCAAGAGCAGCGAGCTCGTGATGAGAATGATCGTGAGGATCAGACCCAGGAACGGAACGCCTTGTTTGGTGAGCTTGCCGAATGCCTTGGATGCCATTCCCTTATGGGACAAGCCGTAAAGCATGCGCGACGTTGAGTAGACCCCAGAGTTAGCCGACGAGGACGCCGAAGTTAGCACCACGAAGTTCATTACTGATGCAGCAGCGGAGAACCCGACCAGGCCAAAGATATTTACGAACGGTGAAACTGCTGGGTCCAATTTGTCCCATGGGGTAACCGTCATGATGGCGAGGAGCGCACCGATGTAGAAAATAAGAACTCGGATAGGAACCTGATTAATAGCCTTTGGCAAGGTCTTGGTCGGGTCTTTAGTCTCGGCAGCCGTTGTACCAATGAGCTCAATACCGACGTAGGCGAAGATCGCGATCTGGAAACCAGCGAGGAAGCCGTCAAATCCGTGGGGGAAGAAACCGCCATAGTTCCAGACGTTTGCGACGGTGGAATGGTAATCCGCGCCCTTCGGCTGGAAAGCAATGACCGCTAGGACTAGACCAAGCACGATCAATGCGACGATAGCAATGATCTTGATGAGTGCGAACCAGAACTCCAACTCGCCAAAGAGTTTCACTGTGAGCAGGTTGAGGATCAAAATCAGTACGAATGTCGCAATGGATAAGACAATCGCCCACGTCTTGTTATGGGTCCAATACTGCCAGTAACCCGTGACGGCGATGATGTCAGCCATGCCGGTTACAACCCAACTCAGCCAGTAGGTCCAGCCAGTGAAGAAGGCAGCCCAGGGGCCGAGGAACTCCCCAGCAAAGTCCTGGAATGACTTGTAGTTCAGGTTATGTAGTAGTAGCTCACCCATCGCTCGCATCATAAAGAACAAGAAGATGCCGATGATGAGGTAAACAAGCAAGATGGAGGGGCCGGCGACGCTAATCGTCTTGCCAGACCCCATGAACAAGCCGGTGCCGATAGCACCGCCGATAGCAATGAGCTGGATATGACGATTGCTCAGGCTGCGTTGGAGCGTGCCGTTGCTTTCTGTCGTATCCGTGCCAGGAAGTTCAGTGGGAGAAGACATCTCAGGGACTCCTTCAGGGACTGATCGAAAATTCGATTTGCCTGTTTCTACCTGAGTTTTGCTGCCAGTGGAAGCTTTTTTACTGAATTGATTCACAATTGTTCTTATTTTCACATGGACTGAATCTTGCTTTTTGTAGGCTAGTGAGTCATAGGCATGGTGAATTTGGCGCTTGATACGGCAACTACGCTAAAAAAATATTGGGTCACGGGCTAGCGGATTTTGCGGATGGTTTTAAGCGCTAGCGGAAGCCCAACACTGTAGCCACGGTAGAACCAAGACAGTGGCAAGTCAAAGGAACCAGCTAGCGTCGTGGTGTGTCCAGCAAAACCCTTCTTGAAGGAGCTGACCCCATCTCCCAGGAGGCCGTTGAGGTCATAGCGAGTAACGCCTGCGGAGATTAATTCGCGCGCCATTGCCAGCTTCAAGCCGTAGTTGGCAAAAAGCTCCTGGCCGCGTTTGGTTGAGCCACCGTAGAGTTCAAAAGAGGTTGTCGCAGAGTACACATCCCACAAGAACGCACACAGTTCGTTATTGCTGTACGCGGCTACCAAACAGTTACGCTCGCCAAACTCACGAGTAATATCGAGATAGTAATCGTCACTATGGATTCCAAAATTGGCTCGATCAGCCGTCTCACGATAAACCGCTAACACTCGACGGATCTCTGCCTCGTCAGTGACGCGGCGGTACTCCAGTTCAGGGTTATTACTGGCTTTGCGGACGTAATAGCGGGTCTTTTTCGCCATACCAGCAAGGAAGGCTTCTTCCCCACGGCCAAGATCAATGACGAGGGTTTCCTTCATCAAGATAGTGTTCACGCTGGGGTGGAACCGTTCCATATGGGGTAGCTGCTCACTATCAGGCTCCACTGTGAGCACAGTGCCCCGATGCTGATTTTGAGCATAATCAGCAAGGAATTGGACAACCTCAGCGTCACGGTCAGCAACCCAGAAAGGTCCGCGTGGGGCATAACGCAGAGCTTGTCGGGGAAGCCTCAAAGAGCGATCAATTAACTGCGCTCCGCCAATAACCTCAGCGCCTTCTACGACGAGTAGCCGTTGCGCGGACCAGCCGTGTTTTGCCTTAACCTCACCCCAGCCCCAGAGCTGTAGGGGGTGCCCACCACATGCATCGACGTGGGTATCCCACTCGTGACGGTCAAGGCAAACACGAACCGAAGTCATGAGCACCATTCTATCGAGTGCAAGCACTATCTCACAGCCGATGGCGCAGGGCGTCGCTTATGAGAATTAACTGGTCCAGGCCCGCCATAGTGCGGCGTATTCGCCATTCTGCGTCATCAGTTCCTCATGCGAACCAAGCTCAGCGATCTGGCCGTCAATAACGACAGCAATCCGGTCAGCGTCGTGGGCAGTATGTAACCGGTGCGCGATAGCGATAACGGTTCTGCCGCTGAGCAAGGCATGCATAGACCCTTCCAAATGCCGCGCAGTCTTGGGGTCAATGAGTGATGTGGCCTCATCCAGAATCAAGGTGTGCGGGTCAGCAATAACAAGCCGCGCCAACGCAATCTGCTGGGCTTGGGCGGGGGTTAGCTGTTGGTTACCTGAACCAACTTCAGTATCAAGCCCCTGCGGCAGTCGTTCCACCCACTCCAGGGCATCTACGGCGGCTAGTGCTTGACGCACCTGAGCATCGGCTTGCGCACCACTGAGTTCTTGCTCACGAGCCAAAATGATGTTGTCTCGGATCGTCCCCACAAAGACATGGTGCTCCTGTGTCACCAAAGCGACTTCACTTCGCAACTGTTCCAGAGGCAAATCCATGACGTCCACGCCACCGACAAGAACCTGCCCCGTCCGTGGCCGATTGATGCCTGCGATGAGACGGCCAAGGGTTGATTTCCCCGAGCCTGACGGGCCAACGATAGCGAGCCGCTCACCAGGTTTGAGGGTGAGGTCGATGCC
>CAMQXE010000141.1 GCA_947038745.1 uncultured Propionibacteriaceae bacterium
CACTGATGTACTTACTTCTTATCTTCGTCGATGATCTCGGCATCAACAATGCCATCGTCTGCGACCTGTCCATCACCGAAGTTCGGCTGAGCACCAGATTCAGCATTAGCTGCCTGCGCAGCCTGCGCTGCTGCGTAGATCGCCTGGCCCATAGCTGAAGCCTTGGTGTTGAGATCTTCCATTGCAGCCTTAAGCTCGTCGTCGTTGCCTTCGCCCTGGAGCGCTTCCTTCAGCTTGGCTAGCGATTCCGTGACCGGAGTCTTGACGTCCTCAGGAATAGCATCCTTGTGCTCTTCAAGCAGCTTCTCCGTGCGGAAAGCCAAGGCATCTGCCTCATTGCGCAGCTCGATGGCTTCGCGACGCTTCTTGTCTTCTTCAGCGTGCTGCTCAGCTTCAGCAACCATCTTGGAGATGTCGTCTTTACCTAGTGCAGAACCGCCAGTCACAGTCATGGACTGTTCCTTGCCGGTAGCCAAGTCCTTGGCCGATACGTGAACGATGCCGTTAGCGTCGATATCGAAAGTAACCTCGATCTGCGGAACGCCACGGGGAGCTGGCATGAGACCAGTGAGATCAAAGTTGCCAAGTGACTTATTGTCGCGGGCAAACTCACGCTCGCCCTGGTAGATCTGAATCATGACCGACGGCTGATTATCTTCAGCAGTTGTGAAGACCTCTGAGCGCTTAGTCGGGATCGTCGTGTTGCGCTCAATGATCTTTTCCATGATGCCGCCACGGACCTCAATACCGAGGCTAAGCGGGGTCACGTCAAGCAACAGCACATCCTTGACCTCACCCTTGAGCACACCGGCCTGCAGCGAAGCACCGAGAGCAACGACCTCATCCGGGTTAACGCCCTTGTTGGGTTCCTTGCCACCAGTGAGCTCGCGGACGAGTTCTGATACTGCTGGCATCCGGGTCGAGCCACCTACGAGAATGACCTGATCGATCTTGTCGATGGACGTCTGCGCATCAGCAATGACCTTGTTGAACGGGGTACGGCAGCGGTCAAGCAGGTGCTGCGACATCCGCTGGAACTCAGCACGGGTGAGCTTCTCCTCAAGGTGAAGCGGGCCCTCTGCGCCAGCAGTGATGTAAGGCAGGTTAATCGTGGTTTCCTGAGCGCTCGACAGCTCAATCTTGGCGCGCTCAGCAGCTTCTTGGAGACGCTGCTTGGCCATCTTGTCCTTAGACAGATCAACGCCAAACTTGTTCTGGAACTCCTTGACCAGCCAATCAACAATGACCTGATCCCAGTCATCGCCGCCGAGACGGTTATCACCATTGGTGGCCTTGACCTCAAAGACACCATCGGAGATATCTAGCAGCGAGACGTCGAAGGTGCCACCACCCAAGTCGAAGACCAAGATGGTCTGCTCCTGGTCGGTCTTGTCCAGACCGTAAGCCAGCGCAGCGGCGGTCGGCTCATTGACGATACGGTCAACGACGAGGCCAGCAATTTCGCCAGCTTCCTTCGTAGCCTGACGCTCGGCATCAGAGAAGTAGGCCGGAACCGTAATCACAGCGTTAGTGACGGTTTCGCCCAGGTAGGCTTCAGCGTCGCGCTTGAGCTTCTGCAAGATGAAGGCGCTGATCTGCTGAGGCTTGTAGGACTTATCGTCGATCGCAACGGTCCAGTTCGTGCCCATATGACGCTTGACTGAACGGATAGTGCGATCTGGGTTACGCACTGCCTGGTTCTTGGCGACGTCGCCAACCAGGGGCTCGCCAGAGGAGCCGAAAGCGACAACGGACGGGGTGGTACGAGCGCCTTGCTCATTAGCAATGACGGTTGGTTCGCCGCCTTCAAGAACTGCGACGCAAGAGTTCGTGGTGCCGAGGTCGATACCGACTGAACGAGCCATGTGAGTTACCTCCATAGTTGAGTGGAACAGACTCAACTATGACAGGTCACATAGAACAGTTCAAGTAAGTTGAGCCGACCTCACTCAACTTTGAGGGAATCTTCAGGGTTAGCCCCTGTTTTGGCACTAAACAACACAGGCAATAAAGCACGCGCGTGCGCCACCAAACCAAGGTCACAGTCTGCAATGAGCAGTTCCGGATCCTTCCCGGCCTCCACCAGCACCTCTCCAAACGGAGATACCAGCGCCGACGCCCCAACTCCGAGCGGCGCAGTTCCAGCTCCTTCAGTCCAGGCTTGATCACACGCAGCAAGGAAACATTGACCATCAATAGCCCTAGCTCGCACTAACGTCTGAAACTGCTCACGCTTAAGCGGGCCAACTCCCCATGAAGCCGGTACCACGATCAGCTCTGCACCACAGCGGCCAAGCTCTTGAAACTGCTCCGGAAATCTCAAGTCATAGCACGTTGCAAAACCCAGCCTTCCCCCAAACGCATCGACTGTGATCAGTTCAAGCCCAGCGCGAATCTGGTCGGATTCGCGGTGACCAGAAGCATCATATGTATGGATCTTGCGGTATGCCGTGTCCACTGCGTTGCCATCGGTAATGATCAAGGTATTCGCAACCCTAGGCCCAGCATCAGTGCTGTCTAGATCAAGACGTTCCCAGAATCCAACAACCAGCAATATCCCTAATTCACGAGCCAGACTGCGAATTGACGTCGCAAAGAACCCATCAAGAGGTTCAGCTATTGCTGCCAATCGCGATGTCTGCTGCGACATCGCCGCTTCTGGAAATACCACTAGCTGCGCACCACGGGAAGCCGCACGCTGTGAAATCTCTCTAATCATCGACAAATTCGTTGCGACATCAGCACCAGAACGTATTTGAGCCAGAGCACATCTGATCGTCATAGCTTCACTGTAGAGCTATGGGGTGCGATAGATAGCAAGCTCACAGGATGGGAGGAAGCAAGACGGCCTGTAAAGCACGCAAACCTTTGACAAGATGGAGCCATGACTGCTCCTACTCAGCCCCGCGTCACTAGACCCGATGGTTCGCCGATACGAATCTTGGCTGTTGATGATGAGCAGAGCCTCACGGAGTTGCTCAGCTTAGCCATGCGCTATGAAGGCTGGTCAGTTGTCACTGCGGCTAGTGGCGCTGACGCTATCGCCAAAGCCACCGAGTTCCAGCCTGATGCAATCGTGCTAGACATGATGTTGCCCGATATGGATGGTATTGAAATCCTGCGCGAGATCCGCGTGGGATCGCCCGATGTACCTGTTATCTTCTTGACGGCTAAAGATTCTGTCGAGGATCGAATCCATGGGCTAACTGCCGGAGGCGATGACTATGTCACCAAGCCATTTTCCCTTGAAGAAGTTATTGCTCGGATTTGTTCGCTATTGCGCCGCTCCGGTATCAGCCAGGCTAAATCGCGCCCCCTACTCACTATCGGAGATCTGACTCTCGACGAGGAATCTCATGAAGTAATGCGAGCAGGCTCAGCCATCCAACTCACGGCAACCGAATACGAGCTGCTGCGCTACCTCATGCGTAACCCCCGGCGCGTACTATCAAAAGCACAGATTCTTGATCGAGTGTGGCATTACGATTTTGGCGGGCAGGCAAACGTCGTCGAACTCTATATCTCGTATCTGCGAAAGAAGATCGATGCTGGTCGGCGGCCGCTTATTCATACCGTTCGCGGTGCTGGCTATGTCCTACGCCCACCACACACTGACGACTAATAAGGGAAATAGCTGAGGCCATGCACCAACGCTCCGCCACCGCACAGGCACAACGTCTCGGCTCAATCGGTGGACGCATCGCCAAGCGGATCACGGTTCTGTTCATCATCAGTTCGCTGATGCTTGGCGCAGCGACGCTATTTGTTACCCACCAAGCCCTCTTTCGCGACGTCGATAATAGCCTTGGTATTGCATTACGCCTGGACTGGGGATCGCTGACCTGGCAGCGTCCGACAAACTCACCTTGGCCCTCCACTGAACCAGGGACGACGACTGTTCCTGGGCAGCAAATAAGTGCAGCTCCAGGCAGCTTGCCCGGATCTATCACCCGCCCCAAAGCCTTCGGTCTACGCTCCTGGTTGCCGCTAGGTTCTCTCTCTGTTCTTAGTCACGATGATCTGATATCTGCAATTCGCGTGGGCGATGCTGGGCAGTTAGAACCGCTGAGCCAAGAAACAACGCAGCGACTCCTCTCCGTCCCCAGAGACGGAGAAAAACATGACATCTACATCGCCGAGTTCGGCGCCTACTACCGTGTTGTCGCTATTGATACCGCCAGCGATTTACCAGATCTACGAGACCCCGAATCCCCTGGACAGCGCTTTGCTATCGAAGCCCAATCACTTCGCCCAATTAGACTCACCCTATTCGCTCTTGTGCTCCTATTCGCAGTACTCATCACCCTTTTCACTAGCTATGGCATCTGGAATATCCGGCGCATCGTAGCCAAAGGAATTAGTCCAATCACTGATCTAGCGAGTTCTGCAAACAAGGTAACTAAGACGGATTTGGTTCGCGGCGTAGCCAATCTGCGCG
>CAMQXE010000142.1 GCA_947038745.1 uncultured Propionibacteriaceae bacterium
TAGCAGGCGATAGCTAACCCAAGTACCAGAGCTAGGCTATGGAAGTTGATACCTTGGCCAGGAACGACGTCAAGCGTTGAAACCATGTCAGCTAACCGGTGATTTGCTGCACTTGGCGAAGCATTGAGCTGCGCTATGACGAACTCCTTGGTCGGCAGCGGAGCGCCGGAAGGAGTTTGGGCGGCCACTGCTTTGCCAAGCAAACCAGCGAAGATGAGATTTGTGGCACGAGCCAAAATCTTGGGACCAATGACGTTAAGCGCAACGCCTGCAGCAGCTAGAGCGATCACGAAGGTGATAACAGGACGCTCTGGACGTAAATGTCCGAGCAAACGCCGCAATGACGAGCTAAAGTTCACTGCTTTTTCTGCAGGAGTCAGTCCAGGCGGTCCGCCACCCATGCGGTCACGAGGTTTTGAGGCATTCGAGCGAGCTCGGGAGGTGGGTTGCGACTGGATGATGTGAGAGGGTTTTGTGGTTACGGCCTTGCTCATGCGGACACCTCCTGCGTTGCGAACTGCGATTCGACAATTTCTTGGTAGGTATCGTTGCTTGATAGCAGCTCAGTGTGGGTTCCCTCGCCTACGATCTCTCCATCTTCCAAGACGATGATGTGGTCAGCACCCATGATTGTTGAGATTCGCTGAGCCACAATAAGCACTGCAGCACCTCTGGTTTCTGTAACTAAAGCAGCGCGAAGCCGAGCGTCAGTTGCGACGTCAAGCGCAGAAAAAGAATCGTCAAAAATATAAATGTCAGGTTTCTTGATGAGCGCTCTGGCAATGGCCAACCGTTGCCGCTGCCCACCTGAAACATTGGTTCCCCCCTGAGCCACAGCAGTATCGAGACCATCGGGCATTTCGCGGACAAAATCAGCAGCTTGAGCAACATCAAGCGCCCGCCAAATTTCCTCGTCAGTGGCTGATGGATTGCCATAGCGCAAGTTTGAGGCGATAGTTCCAGTGAAAAGGTAGGGCTTTTGGGGCACTAAGCCAACATGCGCCCAGAGCGTATCGGGATCAGCTTCTCGGACATCAATTTCATCAATTTCGACGGTTCCTGATGTCGCATCGTAGAGACGTGGAATGAGGTTTACCAAGGTAGATTTACCTGATCCAGTAGAGCCGATGATCGCCGTCATCTCACCTGGCTTAACCTCGAAAGAAATCTTGTTGAGGACCGGATGCTCAGCTCCAGGATAGGTAAAGGAAACATCAGTAAGGCGAAGATGCCCGTTATCGCTTAGATCTGTACGCCCAGATTTAGACCAGACAACCGTCGATTCAGTATCGAGAACCTCATTGATACGGTCGGCGCAGATCTTTGCGCGCGGCACCATAAAGACCAGCATGGTGGTCATCATGACGCTCATAAGGATTTGCATCAGGTAATTGAGGAAGGCCGTTTGCTGTCCAATCAGCAGTTTCCCGGCGTCAATCTGGTGCGAACCGAACCACAGCACGCCAACAGAACTCATATTCATCACGAGCATTACGAATGGAAAAATCGTAGCCATGAAGCGGCCAACGCGAGTTTGAATAGCTGCGATATTGCTATTTGCTGTATCAAATCTTTGGGCTTCAGTATCTTCACGAACAAATGCTCGAACAACTCGAATCCCGGTGATCTGTTCACGAAGTACCCGGTTGAGGCCGTCAATGAGGTTTTGTAGTTTTCTAAAGAGGGGGCTGACTGACATGACGAGAATGCCGATGCCCACGCCAAGCACAACAACAGCGGCCACAATCAGCCATGACAGCCGCCAAGCTTCGCGGACGCCTTGGATGACACCGCCGATCATAGTAATCGGGGCACTTATCATCATGATGCAAGTCATCGCGACGAGTTGCTGAAGTTGCTGAACGTCGTTGGTATTCCGGGTGATTAGTGATGGTGCGCCAAACTTATTCACTTCGCGGCTAGAGAAGCCGAGCACTTGGCTGAAGATACGAGAGCGAAGATCCCGGCCAAAGGAGGCGGCCGCAGAAGCACCAAACCACACGGCTACAAGCTGGCCGGTGATTTGCCCAAGGCTAACCAGAAGCATCCAGCCACCAAGTATCCAGATGCGATGGGTATCTCCGGTAGCAACACCCTGGTCGATGATTTGAGCATTCAGGCTGGGGAGTTTTAGTGATGCCATCGTGGCGGCGAGCTGAGCTATTACAACAATGAGGAGGCTAGCCCAATAAGGTTTTAGGTATTTCAGATAGAGACGAATCATGCAGTTTCCTTTCTGGACGCACCGTTGAGGAAAAGATCTGCCAATAAAGCGTCATCGATCTCGGTTCTGTCATGCACCGTTGTTCGGGCTAGGCCGGCAAGAATGTCGCAGGCGGATGCAAGCGGAAGGCGTAGATCATGCTCGAATGGAGCAATACTTCGCTGGATCGCTTCGTTAAGGCGACGGTGACGCTCTCGATGCAAATCATGGTTGGGGCCGTTTTTCCCAGGGAATGGGTGAGCCTCGTTGGGCCGCATAGCGGACAGCGTCATGAACATCATTCCGATTTCTCGGAATGCCACTGTGAGAACCCGGACTACCGCAGTAACTTGCCTTTCAAGATTTGGTTCTTGAAGGGTATCGAGCTTTGCGATGGTATCGGTGGGGTCAAGCGTATGTTCTAAGACGGCTGCAACGAGGGCACGCTTGTCGGCGAAGGCGCGGAAAATAGTGCCTTCGGCGATGCCTGCTGCTTCAGCTATCTGCTTAGTTGTGATCTGCGTGCCGTGCTCGGCAAGTAGCGGTCGCGTGGCGGCGATGATAGCTAGGCGACGCTCGTCAGGGGGTAGTGCTTTGGCGCGTGGCGACATAAGAAATCCTCTCGATACCCCTCTATCTTAAATGAGTGAGCACTCACTCACCAAATTGAAGTAGTAAACCTGGGGCTAGAGGCATGTATTTATAGGCTCGTGGTTCAGATAGTGCCTGGATCGGTGCTCGCAACGGTTGTGGGCGAAGTCAGTGTGTGTAGGCAGATCCAAGTAGAATCTAAGGGTGACTGACGACCAGGCTGTACAGATTGACCAAGACGTTCCCGAGCAGATGCGTATCCGCCGCGATAAGCGTGATCGCCTGCTCGCGGAGGGACGTGAACCCTATGCGGCGACGCTACTGCGCGAGCATCGGGTTAAAGACATCCGTGGCGCTTACCCAGATCTCGTACCCGATCAGATCACTGACGATGTTGTCACCGTAGGTGGCCGCGTCATGTTCGTGCGGGGGACTGGCAAACTTATCTTCGTCACAATTCAGGACGGCTTTACCCCTGACGCCGATTCCGAAAGGCTGCAGGTAATGCTCAGCCTTGCTGAGATAGGCGAAGAAGAGCTTGCGCATTTCAAGACCGACGTTGATCTAGGCGACATTATCTGGTTTAAGGGCAGAGTTGGAATGTCGCGCCGTGGTGAGCTTTCTGTATTTGCCAACGAGTGGAAGCTCGCAAGCAAGGCGCTACGTCCGATGCCAGTACTGCATAAGGATCTGGCTGAGGAATCGCGTGTGCGCGACCGCCATTCTGATCTAGTGGTACGTAAAGAAGCCCGCGACATTGTGCGCATGCGCGCAACAGTTACGCACTCGGTCCGTACAACGTTGCACGACATGGGATATCTCGAGATCGAGACTCCAATTCTTCAGCTCGTCCATGGTGGTGCAGCCGCTCGCCCGTTCCGCACGCATATGAACGCTTTTGATCAAGATATGACGATGCGTATTGCACTTGAACTCTTCCTCAAGCGAGCTATGGCTGGCGGTGCGGATCGCGTCTATGAAATTGGCAGGATCTTCCGCAACGAAGGTGTCGATTCGTCGCATGCTCCGGAGTTCACAATGTTGGAGGCCTACCAATCTTGGGGTGACCAGAAGACTATTGCGGATATGACCAAGACCCTCATCGTTAATGCTGCTGATGCGCTAGGCCGGAGGCAGTACGAGACACCGATGGGCGAAGTTAATCTTGACGGTGACTGGGCTTGGGTCTCTGTGTATGAAGGTTTGTCAGAGAAGATCGGTGAGACGATCGACGTCGATACTCCTCGCGAGCAGCTAGTGGCGCTGCTGGAGCGGTTTGAGATTGAGTATGATCCTAAACTCTCAGACGGCAAGCTCGCCATGGAACTATTTGAGGCGCTGATCGAGCCAACCTTGCTCCAGCCAACATTTGTTTACGACTACCCGGCAGTAGCACAACCGCTGGCGCGTAATCATCGCAGCAAGCCTGGCTTGGTGGAGGCCTGGGATCTCATCATTGCCGGTGTTGAGCGCGGGACTGGATTTACCGAGCTTGTCGATCCGATCATTCAGCGTGAAGTTTTGACTGCACAATCGTTGCGGGCTGCTGGCGGTGACCCGGAGGCAATGCAGCTAGATGAAGAC